>JBHLOD010000198.1:0-4158 GCA_048940825.1 Promethearchaeota archaeon
AGACCGGTCTTGCTGAGTTGGTTACACATCGAAACTTGATCCTGCCGCAGCTTATTGCGAGCTCTGTTTCAAAGGCGGTCTTGGCTGAAAATGGTTGGAAAGCCACCTTTGGACCTGTTGAGATAAGTGACGTCGGAGCCTTCATCGAGAACGAGTTTCAAAAAACCCGAAAGAGCAGCACCGTGGACTTCAACCTCGATGCCAGGCTGGAAAACAACATAGCTCACATTGTCTTCGAAACTGTCATGTTCCTCGTGATGACGCCACTCTTCTGGCTACTTGCCGGTCTGGGTGGGCTTTTTGCAGCGTGGTTTGGCTTCTGGTGGAGCAATCTGCTGTACATTGTCCTCGGGGCTTGGGCACTCGGAACATTCATGGCAATAGTTGATCCCATGATGCCGACTACCTCAGGCTATGTAAGAGGCCTTCTCACAGGTCTGCTAGTTCTCATTGCATGGAAGTTGCTCCAGCTATGGCTGTCCACAATATCGCCACTTGCTTACGTCTATGAATTGACGTGGTTAGACACAAATGGGCTGACGATTCTGGGGGTTTCTCTATTCGTCGGTTTCAACTGGGGAGGGGCGACGCCTTACTTGGGAGAAGATCAGATGCTAAGGGACATCATAGCAGGCCTGGGAACTCTTGTGGTTCTGTTTGCTCTGGGGTTCTACTTTCCAATGGGAGTCTTCTGAGGTGATATAGATGATAATCTACGACTACGAGGCCTGTACCGGGTGTCAAGAATGTCTGAATGTGTGCCCAAGGGGCGTCTGGGAGATTGATGCGAAAGGAAAGAAAGCGGAGATTGTCAACTCAAGATGGTGTATCGACTGTACCGCGTGCGAGTTCCAGTGTCCCGTTCGTGCCATCAGAATCGAGAGAGCCCTCTTCCCCAAGAGCCCGCGAATCATAGGCATGCCGCCATAAGCGAGGCGGAAGTGCTTGGTATGATTGTCGGACAACAAACGTTTTATCATCCATTTCAACCGAGGCGCATTGACACCTCGGAGTGGACGTAGGAATGGCTGAGTCTACTACAAGACCTGTTGTCATCATTGGTGCAGGGATTGCAGGAATGCGTGCTGCACTCGATCTTGCTGAAATGGGCGTCAAGGTCTACATGGTCGAAAGACTCCCATCTATCGGAGGTCACATGTCCCAACTTGACAAGACCTTCCCTACTTTGGATTGTTCTATGTGTATTCAAGGACCATGGATGGTAGATTGTTCACGCCATGCAAACATAGAGATTCTAGGTTATTCTGAGGTTCTTGATGTCGCTGGGGAGCGCGGGAACTTCACGGTAAAGGTCTTGAAACGCACGCGTAGGGTTGACTCGGACAAATGCACTGGGTGCGGTGACTGTGAGAGAGTCTGTCCCATTGAGGTTCCTAATGAATATGATATGGGCCTCAAAATGAGGAAGGCAGCCTACATCCCGTTTCCTCAAGCTGTGCCCAACATCGCAACAATTGACATGGAGAACTGCATCGAGTGCATGACATGTGTCAAGACCTGCAAGGCTGAGGCGATTGACTTTGATATTCCAGATGAAACAATAGAAATCAACGCCGGCTCGATCATTGTCGCAACAGGATACGACTTGCTAGATGCTTCTAGTGTTCCGGAGTACGGCTACGGTCGCTTCTCCAATGTGGTAACGGCGCTAGAGTACGAGCGTATGGTTTCAGCAAGCGGACCAACCGGCGGCGTTGTAATGCGCCCATCCGATGGAAGAGAGCCTCACCGGATTGCTTTCATCCAATGTGTGGGCAGTCGTGATGTGAACCACTGCGCTTACTGTTCAAGGATTTGTTGCACATACGCGACAAAGGAGGCCATCATCACAAAGGAGCATGCTCCTGAAGTTCACATTGACATACTGTACAACGACATGAGGGCCTTTGGCAAGGGTTTTGAGGAGTTCATCGTACGTGGGGAGAATGAGTACGCAATCAACTACGTCAAGGGATTGCCTAGTCATATAATCGAGGACCCAATGACCCAGAACCTCATCGTCAGGCACAGCGACGCAAAAGGACATGAGGTCTTGGATGACAGATATGATCTTGTTGTACTATGCCCTGCGATGGTTCCCAACAGAAACCCTGAGCTGATGGAGAAATTAGGCGTTAGAGTTGACAAGTACGGTTTCATAGCCGGACTCGGTGGTGGACTAGAATCTGTTCACACTGGTGTACCTGGCATACATATGTGCGGTGCATGCAATCAACCGAAAGACATCCCGGACTCTGTCACTCAAGGGAGTGCTGCCGCGGCTATGGCGGCTCTTGACATCACACTGCCTGAGGCCTCTGAAACAGAGGCGCTGACTGAGGCAGACTTGGAGCTCATGGCAGCCGAACCGAGAATCGGAGTCATCATCTGCTCATGCGGAATCAACATTGCTGGAACTGTGGATGTAGCTGAAGTTACTGAATATGCCAGCACACTGCCCGGAGTAGTCTATTCAGAGAATCTTCTCTATTCATGTTCATCAGATGCACAAGATGTAATCAAGGAGGCTATCAAAGAACACAATCTCAATCGAGTTGTGGTGGCATCGTGCACACCACGAACACACGAACCCCTATTCAGAGCCACGATTGAAGAGGCCGGTCTTAACAAGTATCTCTTCGAGCTTGCAAACATCCGAGAGCACTGTTCGTGGGTTCATCAGGCCGCGAAGGATGAGGCGACAGCAAAGGCAAATGACCTAGTGAGGATGTCAGTCGCACGTGCGAGGCTTCTCGAGGCCCAAGAGGAGGCTGTGACAAAGATAGAGCCCACAGTGCTTGTGATTGGAGCCGGGGTGTCTGGCATGGCTGCGGCGGATCTCATTGCACAGAAAGGTTTCAAGGTGTTGCTTGTAGAGAAGGATGACAAGGTGGGCGGCTTTCTGAATGAGCTGCGCACCGTCAATTCTGACCATAGATCTAGTACCGAGATAGTTCAGGAGTTCGAGGCGGCTGTTACCGGCAATCCCCACATCGAACTGCTTTTGAATTCGGAGGTGGTTGACGCTAAGGGTTCCATAGGTGATTTTGATGTCACCATTAGAACCGAAAAGAAGAAGCGTGAGGCAAAGGTAGGTATAGTTATCGTGGCAACTGGGGCCACGCAGCTAGAGGAGAAGGGACTCTTTGGTCTGGGCAAGCTTGACAACGTTGTAACCGAGGCTGAGTTCAATCGCAGGCTACATGATGGCGAGGGAATTTCGGACGGGGAAACTTTCGCAGTGATTCATTGTGCAGGCTCCCGCGAGGGAGAATCACTTGAGGGGGCACGTACGTGGTGTTCTGGCATCTGTTGTTCGGTCGCGCTAGAGCACTCTCTCGAGTTACTCGAAAAGTATCCCAATTCTCGAGCCTTTCATGTATACAGAGACCTCAGGGTTTCCTACGATGGCGAAGACATGTATCGTGAGGCTCGTAAGAAGGGCGTCGTATTCATTAGGTTCGACAAGGACTCCCCTCCAGTCGTGAAGAAGGGCAAGGAGAAGCCTCTGAAACTAGAAGTGATGGACCAGGTCCTTGGAGCAGAACTCCTGCTTGATGTCGACCACGTAGTCCTCTCATCAGCAATGATTCCGAGGGAGAAGAACAAGCAGATATCCGAGCTGTTCAAAGTCCCACTGAACATGTCTGGTTTCTTCATGGAGGCACATCCGAAACTTAGACCTGTTGATTTCCAGACGGATGGAGTCTTTGTTGCAGGAACTGCAACCGCGCCCAAGACAATTGCCGAGTCCATTGCACAGGGTCGGGGCGCCGCATCAAGGGCTCTGGTGCCTCTCGTCAGCGGAATCCGTAAGGCTGAGGCAATTGTGTCTGTTGTTGACCCTGAGGTATGCGTAGGCTGTGGAACCTGCGAAATCAACTGCGCCTATAACGCGATCGAGGTCGTTCCTGGTGATGGCGGGAGCGACTACGCAGTTTCCAATCCCGTGCTATGTGCAGGTTGCGGCAAGTGCGGTGCTGGATGCCCTGCTGGCGCCATTACTATGAAGCACTTCACCGACGACCAGATACTCTCGCAGATTCGTTCTGCTCTCGAAGATATGCCCGCCAATGAGGCTCGACTCTTGACGATAGTTTGCAACTGGTGTTCCTATGCCGGGGCTGACAACGCAGGTGTGGCCAGACTGCAGCAACC
>JBHLOD010000199.1:0-4155 GCA_048940825.1 Promethearchaeota archaeon
GAACGGTACTCGAGAATGCTTGCACTTCATGACTTCACAGAGAATGATATGGAGAGAATCTTGGCCTCCAGAGTCACTGTAGTTGGGGCTGGAGGTCTAGGCAGCCCTGTTCTTCGTCTTCTAACTGCTCTGGGCTTTGGTCACATCAGGATTGTCGATCGCGATGTCGTCGAGCTTTCCAACATTCAGAGACAGACTATCTACAACACAAGTGACATAGGCACGCCAAAGGCGGAGGCGGCAGCGGCCAACCTCAGTACCATGAATCCCGAAGTGGACCTAGAACCTATCAGTGCATCTCTGGATGAAGGAAATGCCCGCGACCTCCTAGCAGGGTCTGACATTATTATTGATGGTTTAGACTCCTTTCACACCCGGCAGGCCGTCAATAGAGTCAGCCAATCTCAAGGGATTCCATACGTATTTGCTGGTGCCATTGAGTATCACAGTAATCTAACAACCTTCATACCTGGTCAAACCGGTTGTCTGCACTGCATGGCTGGAGAAGCAGAGGACGACCCCAACTATACCTGTGCGAATGTCGGAGTTACTCCTGAACTCCTTTCCATAGCGGGTGCGATACAAGTGCGAGAGGCAGTTCTCCTGGCTACAAGACGCGAACCACGTCTGAAGAGCAGACTGATGGTAGTTGACCTGGCCTCTTTGACTTTTGATGTCTTTGACATCGGCCGTGATGAGGACTGCCCTGTCTGCTCCGTTGCACAGCCTGACGCCCCCATCCGGGCATCAAAGGAGGTTAGTGCAACAACGCTATGTTCGGGTACTTTCAGCATAGCTCCTCCGTCAATGACTGTTCTGGACATTGAAGGCATTGCGGCGCGACTGGATGACAGGTACGACGTCAAGAAGGCTACTAGGTGGTTGAAGATCAAGACTCTGGACGGCTCAGAGATTACTATCATGGGGAGAGGGAATGCAATAGTTCGCGGTGTGAACTCAGTTGAGGACGCTCTGGCAATCTACAGAGAGGTAGTGGGGCTAAAGTGATATTTGACCATAACACTGAAAGCGTGTCAGACACGACTAGTCAATTAGATTTAAGAAGTGCAAATCAACTGGAGATTGATTGGGTGAGTCTGGACCATGGAGATTGAAGGGTTCTTTTTCCCAACCGAACTCTACTATCATCCAGACCATACTTGGGCCAAGTTAGAGGGCAACAGAGTGCGGGTCGGAATAACGCCCTATGCGGTGCGGCTCGCAGGAGAGATATCAGCCCTCACTCTTCGTCCACCCGGGAAAGAAATAATGATTGGCGGCTCAATCGCAACTCTTGAGAGCAACAAGTGGGTTGGCCCCTTGAAGTGCCCGGTATCTGGGATAGTCGTGGAGTCCAACTTCGAATTGGAGAAAGATTTCGGGAAAATCCTTGAAGACTCCTACGGTGAAGGTTGGATAAGCATCCTCGAGCCAATTGATTTGGAGGAGGATCTCAGTCAACTGATCTATGGCGAAGATGCCATAAGAGACTGGGTACTCTTGGAGATGAAGGGCAAGGGAGGCGCTTGAAACCGACCCATGGCTGCTTGAAGAATAGACTCAATTGGCCCGTGCGAGGATTTACTAGAGCTTGTACATGCATCTCAATAACCCCGAGGGAGCCAAAGACTCATGGATCAGGAAGCCATCAGAAAGGGTGCCAGACTAGTAGAAACTACTAGTTCTACGAGCAAGATTAGATCAGTCCATGTGAAAAGCGACCATCTTCTTCCAAACACATACATAATCGAGTCTCCTGGTGCGTTGCAGATTCTTCTCCAGCCGTGGCTGGTTGGGGCCGCCCTGGTCAACTCAGCGCGTGAAAGCAGTGAGGACTTTCTTCGTGCCGCGTTCGGAATTGTCAAGGAATTCCACAACTCAACCATTGATACCGTAACGGAAGTTGTACCACTTGCAGGGGCACTCTACTATAGCCTCGCTGAGGCGTTTGAAGCTGTTTTTGGTGAAACTATCAACCGGTGTTTCATAGGAGCAAAACGGCGCCTCTCAGATTCTGGTTGGATGACGGACCTCTCGTACCTGAATTTCGAAGCGATGACGGCTCAACCACTGATACTCATCGGAGATACGATTGCCACTGGTGGGACCATTGAGAGTATCATTGAGGCCACGCTGAATCATATCCCTCAAGTCAGGGCAATTGTTGTGTATTCAATTGCTGGTGGACTCAAGGGAGCGGTTCGACTGAAGCATCTTGCCGACAGAATCCAGACTCCCATCTATACTTTCTATTCGAATGCAATCTTCGGTGTTGAACCAAACGGCACAGATATGCCGTGGCTACATCCTGGAACCATTGCGTCTCCAGAGATTAGAGATAAGGCAGAGATGGTATATGGACCTGATCTCGGTCGGCGCTGGTGCAGTATATGGGACTGGGGCGATCGTTCAAAGCATCCACTGAAGCATCTCCATGAGTTGGTCGAGAGATGTGATTCTGAGCTCTCCAAGGGCCCAAATGAGCAGACCCAAGCAATTCTTGAGAGGTTCAGGAATGAATGTCATATAGCACTGAAGAGCTTGAAGCGGCCCGTCTCCCTGAAGTAGATGATTTCTGTTTTTCATGCGGTGACTGCAAGCTTTTTCATGTAGAGCCGGCAGAGTGCCTCTCCTGTCCCAAAACAGGCATGATGAGGTGTGACAATTGACTAGAATACGCGTGATAGGAGTCTATGTTGATGATATCGACGAAGCCCTAGACTTCTACTGCAACAAACTTGGCTTTGAGGTAGAACACAGATACGATGAATGTCTCGTTCACCTCAAGAATGAAGGCCCTCCATTGATTCTTGAAGAGGTGGAAGAATCCAACGAACTGAAGTACCCGGGGGCAACTCAGGTTGTACTCTGTATTGAAGCAGAGAATCTTGAGGAAGAGGCCGCACGGTTAAGAGGACTCGGTGTCGAGTTCGTGCATGACCACCCGCAACGATTTCCCGCTGGCACCTATATGTCAATGCGTGATCCGGCAGGCAATGTTATAGAGCTGCTTCAGTTCAGCAGGGAGTAACAATCTTCGGATCGTATCAAAAACAAGTCATCCTTCGAATGAAAAATCCGAGGGCAGGTGCAACTTCAGTCCAAGTATGCGTGTGAACGAATTATGAAACGGCTTGAGGTCTGGATTCTGCAGGGCGTAGTCCAAAGAAATCCACTCGTACTCTGAATGTTCCCAGCTCAGGTTCACGTCGCCGTCAAGATATCTACACCAGAAATCGATGAAGACCATTGGATATTCCTCTGAACCTCGGTAGAAGAAACTTGTATGGACGGGCATAATCAACTTCGCCTTAATGCCTGTTTCTTCCACAATCTCCCTGATTACTCCCTCTTCCGGATTCTCTCCCATCTCTAGCCGCCCGGTTACGACTTCCCACGTATCCGGCGCAAAGTCCTTCTCGGGGGCCCGCTTGAGAACCAAGACTCCTTTGTCACTCTCGACTATGGCCCCCATTGCGACATAGAACTGCTTCAAAACACTCTCTCCGAGTTTCGTGTGACATCACATCTGTTTCTTCCAGTGATAAACGAAGTCACAGACATCGTCACCCTGCATCAGAGTCTTACTCCTTTCCAGATGTATGTTTGGATGAAAGACAGGGGCAACGGCGAAGTCTGTCTGGCAGAACATCAGATAGCCCAGGTCCGTGGCCTCAAGTTCTTTGAATACTTCGGCCCAAAGGCATTCTCTTGTACACATGCTGAAGGTCCCGGGATCAGATTCAGGATACTCGTGAGTCTGAGTATTGGATGAGAACTCGTTGGTCGCCAGCTTCTTCATCAGCCTTCCGAGGTCCTCGATGGACTCAAGAGGCTTGTTTACTCCCTTCATGAGGCCTCTGATATTCTCAACGGCTTCGCGCTCATAGAAAGACTTCAGGATATTGTGAGCCTTCTTCTTGCCAATCTGGTTCTCGAACTCTCTAATCAGAGCAACCCGGCTTGAATAGATGTCTTTCAGGAAGTCAGCGTAGGTTGACTCATACTTACTCCGAAACTTGTGTCCACTCTCATCCGTCATCTGGGCCGCGCTCCCTGATGTAGGATATGGGATGCTCACTGATGCTATTAAGCTAGGTTTCTACGCGTTTTCTTCAACGCGGCTTGGACGCGAAGTCCACAAGATTGGATAGT
>JBHLOD010000200.1:0-4136 GCA_048940825.1 Promethearchaeota archaeon
GTCCGAGGGATGTCAATATGCTCTCCAATTCCCTCCAGAAGTGAGGTGGTTGGGGGTTAAGAGATATTGCCTTTCTCAGCGCTTCCTCGGCTTCCTTGAGTCGACCAATAGAATGGAGATAGCAGCCTAGGCTGTACCACGATTGAGAGTCACGCGGGAAGGCGGATAGGCGTCTTCGCAAGTCATCCTCATAGGCAGTCGTCTTAGTCGGCACCGCACTGCCCATGGTAGGTCCGATGTTCGTTGTATTCTCTTTTTGTGTCAAGGGTGCCTGTCCTCCCGGCGGGCCTGAGTGAATTGACAACTACCTCTAATATAGGATTGTGAGACCAACTAAAATACGAACATTTTGACGAGAAATCGATAGTGAAACGCGCGGTTCAAAGAGAGAGGCCTTGTCTTATCATGACTGCGCAGTCAACTTCTAGAATCTGGTTTCAAGCGGTGTCAGCCTACGTTTCCGTATTTGACATTCGATCCATAGATTGCAGCCCTGAGATGATTCCCGGTATATGAGTTCCAAACATCGCAGACATCCTCAGGTGTGCCAGTGGCTACCACCTCACCGCCCCGGTCACCCCCCTCTGGGCCAAGGTCGATAAGCCAATCCGCAGTCTTAACAACCTCTAGATTGTGTTCTACAATGATCACCGTGTTCCCCGATTCGACAAGGCGGTTTATTACTCTGAGAAGCACATGCACATCCGAAGCTGAAAGCCCCGTGGTGGGTTCGTCCAGCAAATACAGTGCGTGCCCAGCACTTCTGCGCGATAGTTCTGATGCGATCTTCATCCTTTGAGATTCGCCACCGCTCAAGGTCGTTGCAGGTTGTCCTAGTTCCAAATAACCGAGGCCAACCGCAACCAAGGTGGCGAGTTTGTCTGCAATCTTCGGGATGTCCGCGAAGAACTCCAATGCTTCATCAATTGTCATCTCAAGGACGTCAGTGATGCTCTTGCCCTTGTAAGTCACCTCAAGGGTTTCTCGTTCAAACCTCTTGCCCTTACAGACATCACATGTCATATACACGTCGCTCATGAAGTGCATCTCTACTCGCAAGACTCCACTTCCTCGGCACTTCTCGCATCTACCCTCACGTGTATTGAAACTGAACCTTCCCGGACCGTAGCCTCTTGCCTTCGCCTCAGGCATCTTCGCAAATAGCTCCCTAATCTCTCCGAAGGTCTTCGTGTAGGTTACGGGGTTTGAACGAGGAGTTCGACCAATAGGCGATTGGTCAACCAGAATCAGTCGGTCAATCAATTCGATTCCATCAATGCCATCATGATCACCTGGCAACACAGATGCATCGTTAATTCTTCTTGCGAGAGCCTTGTACAGGGTTTCGTATGTCAACGTGCTCTTGCCCGATCCCGACACTCCCGTCACACAGACCATCTTACCGAGAGGAACCTCCACGGTGATGTCTTTCAGGTTGTGTTGCCTAGCCCCTCTCAGAGTGATCTTCTCACCGTTGCCCTGCCTTCTCTCAAGGGGCACTGGAATCTGCCTCTCTCCTGCAAGGTACTGTGCCGTTAGCGATTTAGGGTCCGAGAGAACGTCAGATGGCGGACCAGTAGCGACGACCTCTCCGCCATGGATGCCTGCCAAAGGACCAAGATCGATTATGTAGTCTGCCGCTTGGATTGTATCTCTGTCATGTTCGATTACCACGACAGTGTTGCCCAACGAACGAAGGTGGTAGAATGTTTCGATAAGACGATTGATGTCCCGCGGGTGAAGTCCAATGGACGGTTCATCGAGGCAATAGAGAACTCCAGTAAGTGCGGACCCAATCTGTGTGGCCAATCGAATTCTTTGGCTCTCTCCTCCAGAGAGGCTCATTGACAGACGATCCAAGTTCAAGTACTCCAAGCCAACTGAGAGAAGGAACTTCAGACGTGCCCTGATTTCCTTCAGCACGAGCTGGGCTATCTTCATGTCTCTCTCTGATAGTTCAATACCCTCGAAGAAGTTCGATGCCTCTTCGATGGTCATGGAGGTCACCTCGTCGATGGCCTTGCCTCCGACCGTAACAGCAAGGCTCTCCGGCATGAGTTTCCTTCCTTTGCATGATTCGCATGTGGTCTTCCTAGACAGCACGTTCGCGATGTGGCGTGCACGCCACTGATACCATCGCTTGTCACTACCCTTTGCATCTTCGAAGACCTTTTCGAGCCAAGGAATGACTCCTCGCCACTTCCGTGTGACCTCCCATCGGGAGGATTCTGACACCGTTGTGTATTTCAAGAGAAGGTTTGACTTGCCCCACAAAAACTCATCACGCTGTTGCTTGGTCATCTCTTTCCAAGGCGTTTCGACGGTGAAGCCCAGTACGTCTCCAAGTGCTTCAAGTCGCCTGAGGAACCATGTCCTATCGCCACCATTCACTCTCCGGCCTACCTCTCTTACAGTCATCTCATCGTCCGGTACGATGAGGTCTGGATCAATTGACATTGTCACTCCGAGTCCGTTACACGTACGACAGGCACCATCTGGTCTGTTGTAGGAGAACGCTTTCGGCCCAAGCTTCTCATATTGAACTCCACATCGCGGGCACATCAACTGTTCAGCAAAAACTAGGTCAGTTTCATTCTCTCTCGCAACGATTGCTGCGCCTTCGCCTGTTTCCAGAGCGGTTTCGAGTGAGCCAACGAGCCGCTCTCGATTCTTCTGAGAAACCTCGATACGGTCTACAACAACCTCGATGTCGTGCTTCTTCCTGCCGTCAAGCTGTAGACCCTCAATATCGCGAGTATCGCCATTCGCCCGGACTCGGGCAAATCCATTCTTGAGCAAGTTTGACAGCAATTCATCGTGACTTCCTACTTCTCCCCTCACAACGGGTGCAAGAATGTGGATTCGTTGCCCTCCATTCTCTCCCAGCAACAGTTTGGCTGCAGACTCAGCAGTAAGTTCCTCCATTGGTCTACTACAATGGACGCAGTGTTGAACCCCCACATTCGCATATAGAAGCCGCAGGTAGTCATGTATCTCCGTACTTGTGCCTACGGTGCTTCTCGGGTTCTTTGTCCGTCCCTTCTGCTCTATTGAAATAGCTGGTGGAAGTCCAGTGATCTTCTCAACCTTGGGCTTGTCAAGCCGACCGAGGAAACGTCTCGCGTAAGATGAGAGGGATTCTACGTATCTTCGCTGGCCTTCAGCAAACAACGTATCGAATAGAAGTGTGGACTTCCCCGACCCAGAAGGTCCGGTGATGACTACAAGACGGTCTCGAGGTATCTCGACATCGATCTTTTTGAGGTTGTGTTCCTCAGCCTTGCTCACCTTGATGCATTTGGTCATGCCCTTGACCTCCCACTAGCACCGCTCTCCAGAAAATCTCTGAGATACTGTCCTGTGTAGGACTTCTCGCAAGCGACTATCTTCTCAGGAGGCCCTTCCACCACTAGATACCCGCCATCATCGCCACCTTCGGGTCCAAGGTCGATGATCCAGTCGGCTGTCTTGACCACATCCAGTTGATGCTCAATGACCAGTACGGTGTTTCCAAGATCAACCAGCCGATGAAGAACCTCAAGGAGCTTCTTAATGTCAGCGAAGTGCAGTCCCGTGGTTGGTTCGTCCAACATCAGCAACGTCTGACCTGTGGCAGGTCTTGAGAGGAACTTGCTGAGTTTGACCCTTTGCGCCTCGCCTCCGCTGAGCGTCGTAGCCGGTTGACCGAGTTTGACATATCCCATCGATACGTCACAGAGAGTCTTGAGCCGTCTATAGATTGAAGGAACTCCTTCAAAGAAGTGGATTGCTTCATCAATCCTCATATCGAGAACGTCGGCGATGTTCTTACCCTTGAACCTCACCTGAAGGGTTTCTCGGTCATAGCGGCGTCCCTTGCACTCAGTGCATGTGACCTGTACCGGTGGCAAGAACTGCATCTCTATTATCTCAACACCAGCGCCCTTGCACTTCTCACATCTACCACCCTTCACATTGAAGCTGAACCTACCGGGTTTGTATCCGCGAATCTTCGACTCAGGAAGACTGGCGAACAACTCTCGAAGAGGCGTCCAGAGTCCAACATAGGTTGCGGGATTGGATCGTGGAGTCCTACCAATAGGGCTTTGATCAATCACTATGACCTTGTCGAGCTGTTCTGCGCCAACCAACTCATC
>JBHLOD010000004.1:0-17572 GCA_048940825.1 Promethearchaeota archaeon
TGGCTCAACGCGATACCTCCTCTCTCACATTGGTTGATGCAGCTGCAAATAACGATAGGGAACAACGTAACATACTATCCCTATCATGGATAGACCACTGATGAAAGAAGAATGGCTACGAAACATCATTCCTATTCGTCAGTGAGGTGTACGTCCGCCCATGTACTTCCCCTTTTTACAGAGGGTATTTCACTAACAGAGTGAAAGATTATCAACCCCTTCTGTGTTGCGTGCTCAAGCTCTATCAACGCCCCTTTGGACTTAGCGACTAAGAGAAGGGCCTCGCAGTGATCCAGCCACGGTGCATCCCAAAGCATGTAGTCGTTCCATCCCATTGGCACCCCAAGCTCTTCGGCACGGAGATCAACCCAATGTAGCAGATGGGGTATCAGTGGGAAGTGTCCCTTCCTCCATAACTCAATCCCTACATCTATCGCCTTCTGGACATTCTCTTCCATCTCTTCTCTTGTCGGTGCGGTGTAGGGACCTGCCACGTAGATCTTCATGCTATGCAATCGTTCTCACCTTGCTCCATATCCGTGGAATCAGAGGGGAATTGGTGCCAACATATAAGCTGCATGTGTCCTCAAATGCGCCTGCCTTTGGAGCAATCTGGCAGTTGATCAGGGAATCGGTAACGTAAAGAGGGACTGCTTTCAATCGGGTAGGTGTGGTGACTATGAAGACAGAGGAAGGAGAGTATCTAGGGTATGACGGAAAGAAGATGTTCATGCGAGGTTGGCTCCCTGACGGAGAACCACGGGCGATTGTAGTCGGCATTCATGGACTGGGTGCACACAGTGGTACCATCTCGTTCCTAGGTGAATCTTTTGCAGAACGCGGCTACGCCTTCATGGCCCCTGATCTCAGAGGATTCGGACACTACGACGGAACCAAAGGACACGTGGAAAGTTTCGGCGAGATTATTGAGGATGTAAACAACTTCGTTGCTCAGATGAAGGATCGATTCGAAGGGCTTCAGACCTTCATGTTCGGTCATTCATTTGGAGGTCTAGTCACGGCCCACTACGCCATCAAGTACGGAAACCAACTTGAAGGAATGATGACTCCCTGTCCAGCTGTTTCCGAGCGGCTAGAGATGGGAGCCGGGACACGTGCAATGGCTCGCCTACTCTCAAGAGCCAATGTCAAGAAGAAGTTCAACATGGGTCTGAATCTTGACAACATCTCACGGAATCCCGAGGTTGTGAAGAGAAACAAGGAGGACCCACTTCGTATCTATGAGTGTACTCCGAGGTTCGGAGCTGAGGGTCTGAAGGCTCGGGAAGAGGGTTTCAACTCCGCCTACAAGATCACTATCCCCGTGATTGTGCAGCAAAGTGAGGAAGACCTTATTCTTATTCCAGAGAAGAACAAGGAGTTCTTTGACAGTATAGCATCAAAGGACAAGACCTTCAAGACGTACCCTGGGCTTTACCACGAGCCGTTCGAAGAGCCAGGTGGTGAAGAGCTCATGGCAGACATGTTTACATGGCTGGAGAATAGGGTCAGCATATAGAGCTTTGAGATAGATACGTTTCTTTCAGAGTCTCGCGTATGTCATTTGAAAGACTTCGACACCTGCCTAACACCGTCTAGAATTCGCCAATCTAAACTCGAAGAATATCACAAAGCCTAGAGATGGCAACTATCTTGGCAAGGACTGTAGGACAGCTTGAACAGGAATCTCAACGCTCTTGTCAAATCGCCGCGGTATATCCGCAGTGACTTTCAAGAGGTATTGACTCCTGATGAGGTCCGACTTGAAGGAGATCGGCCAGTTTGGTGAACTCTTCAGCTTGACTTCTATCCATTCTTCTCGTTCGAATTCCTCCTTCTTCGTGTACCATCTTGAGAAGGTGGTCCGCGTGTCAGTTTCGTAGCCTTCTGGTATCACGACCTCACGATGCACGATTTCAGCCCGCACCCCGCGGAAGTCAGCCCTTTCCGGCACTAGAATCCGGACCATGAGATCCTGTCCGAGATTGATCGTATTATCTGGCAGCTCGACATTCAGTAGATTGACACCATCCTCTGAGATGGATGTGGATGTGGACTTTGGAGCCTGTGAGGCGCCAAGTGAAAAAACGAAGACTTCCTCGGTTGCTTCCAGTGAACCACTGTTAGGAGTTTCCACTCGTGCCCTAAGATTATATCTTATCCATCCGTGGATTCCGTAGTAGCTGCTTGGACACTCTCCTGGCAAAGAGAAGGCAAACGGAAACTCAATGTTCCCGGAGTCGATTCCGCCAGGGCCTGAAAGCTCAAGCGTCTTGCAGACGTGTTCCTTTTCCTCTTCGTAGAGTCTCCTGTGCTTTCTGCTTCCTCGAATAACTCTGGTGTGCTCTTCTCCATGCATTGAGATAACTACGTGCTCCCAATCAAAAGCCGAATCGCTTGAAACGACCACAGTGCCTTCTATCCTGTCCTCTGGCAAGAAGTCTTTGCTCTGTAGCAGTATCCTCGCTTCTCTCAATTCAGCCAATGCTCCTGTTAGAAACCATTCTGTGTGGGGCTATAGTGCGAATCTCCGTTATCAAGCTTGGCGTATAATGTCAACAGGATGAAGGAGAATTGTCGCGACTGGACTCAAGTGTACTCCTCGTCATCGATATTCTGAGTCCAATCCAGTAGAAGGGTGGGGGCAATATCATAGAAGCTACCTGTTGAATGTGTTGTGCAGACAACCCTGTACAGATGTGGGCGAGTTCGTCTTGGCCACACGCCATATTCTTATAATTCCACAATGCTGTGCGCTGGTGGTTATAGGGATGGTTGCATCAAATGGCACAAGACTGGTAGTCACGGCAACTGTGGTATTCTTGATGATGTCCTCAGTTGTCACTGGAAACTCTTGGAATGACTCAATCACATCAGATTCACTCTTGTTATCCGGAAGCAACACTGCTTCCTCATTCAATGCATTCTTGATCGACGGAGATATCACCGAGGATGAATGGAGTTCTCCTGTCCACAAGATTCAGTGGTACATGGACGCCGATCCTGAGAATTCAGACGGCCACAACTACATGTACATTGAAGAAGATCCCTACAATCTCTATATCGCACTGGATCTTTGCAGTGACCAGACCAACAATGAGAGCGGAGAGTGGGTTGGGGTATGGCTGAACACCAATGAAACTGATATCTTCAACAACGAATGGGATATTCCCGTTGAATGGGAGGCGGCACTGAACAAGGGGATGGAATCCCTTCTGCATGACGTAGAGAATGATAAGACGATTGATTTCTTTACTGACATTGGGCTCATTCCGTGGACCAGTGTAAGACCGTCTGAGTGGATAGTTGTCAGTGGTACATTAGACGGAACTCAGAGTGACATTCAGTGGGATGATGACATATTCTTGAACATGGTATCGGAATTCAACGGTACGCACTACTTGTACAGATTAGACCTGGATATCGACTTCTATGATTCATTTCCCTTCTTTAAAGACATGTACGTTGAACATGTGCAGGAAGTACGATTCTGGATTCGATCCAAACATAATACTACTATCGATGACCATTTTGTGAGTATATCAGACAATCAAGGTGCTTTGAACCCTGATATTGAAGAAGCAGTAGGGACTGGCGTTTCCGAGGCTCTGTGGAACGTCGACATCTTCAGGGAGAATTTTACATCCGGCACCAATCTGCGAATCTCAATGAATGGCGTAAACGACGCACCCTTCAACACTTCCTTTGACTTAATGCAATACGACATCTACATTGACCAACCGACGGTCATTGGGCAGAATTCAGTGTATCCTTACGCATCAATCAGAAACTACGATATCGCGTGGTCATATGGGCCGTCAGAAAACAATGCCAGCGACCATCGCCAGTTTGAAATCAAGATTCCGAAGAATGAACTTGAAGGATATGGGATGGAAACCGATCTTGGCATTATTGTGGGTGGATATGGGACTCTCGCTTCATGGCCAGGCACTCATCGATGGGTATTCGCCAACAGCAAGCTGACAGGAATACCTGAAGAGGACTCAGCACAGTACAACTACTATTCCATGCCAATGAAGGGATGGAGTCCACCAGGAATCCCAGTATTGGATGATATCACGCCGGACCCCGATTCTGATGGTGATATCTCTGTCAACTGGAACGATGATGTCGCTGTTGAGAACTGGACTGTATATCGACATTCCAGTGAGATAACTGGGTCCAATTTGGACTCAGCAACCGCCATCGCTTCTGGCCTGACTGAAAGTCAGTACAATGACACCGGATTATCTGATGGAACATACTGGTATGCTGTGGTAGCGATAGACTCGTTTGGCTTCTCCTATTTATCGAATAGTGAGAGCGTGACCGTGGAGCTAGCTGCTCCTCCCATCGACCCAGTAATGGTGCTTCTGATTGGAGGATCTGGGGCTGCCGTTCTGTTGGTTGCGGGTGTTATCGTCATACGCAAACGCCAGACTACGTGAGAAGAAATGAAAGCCCCTGAGTCCCACAGGCTCAGGGCGCTCGTTCTTTTTCCACCATCCAATCATCACCTCGGTGCCAGTCATTCTCCTTTCCATTCTCAGGATACTGAGTTTCAACCATCTAACCACCTCGTGACGTCAATCGTCACTCTTATGAGGTCGACTACATCGAATGCCGCAGTTGGTTTGTGCCCATGACGATAAAGACGAACGAAGACAAACTTGTGAAGATTTCAGTTGTTGGTGAGGTGTCAAGCCCTGTCGCTAGATCGACATATCGAATCTCATCAGACGGAAGACCGGTTGTTCTCCCTGGAGTAGGAGGGATAACCTACAATAAGAGAGTCGGGGACGCTGCGGTCGGCCTGAAGGCGGACCATGTTGAACCCGGCGTAAGTATCGAGAACAAGGAGAATGACCCACGTTTCAAGCAAGCTCCGAACACCGCGTTGAACATTCTTGCATGTGTCGGCAACACTGCAGTGGTGGTTGGAGGCGAGGCGAAGGGTGAGAAAGGAGTTGTTGTTGGCAAGCACGGTGGAATTGAGCATGTCATGGTTGACTTCTCGGACGAAACAATGGAGAAACTTGTCATAGGCGACAAGATACAGGTGAAGGCGTATGGCGTGGGCCTAGAACTCCCTGACTTCCCAGAAGTCAAAGTCATGAACACTGACCCCGAGTTCCTGAAGAAGATGAAGCTTAGCGAGAAGGATGAGAAGCTAGTTGTACCTGTGACCCACATAGTTCCGGCGAAGATTATGGGTTCAGGACTTGGAGCAGACCAGGTGTACTCTGGGGACTACGATATCCAGCTATTCGACGAAGAAACAAGGAAAGAGTACAATCTGGATACTCTAAGGTTCGGGGATCTAGTGGCAATCTTGGACACTGACCACTCATTCGGAAGGATCTACAAAAAGGGCGCAGTATCCGTCTGCATAGTGGTGCACAGTGATTGTGTCATCTCTGGTCACGGTCCAGGAGCTGCTACACTTTTCACTTCGAGCACTGGTATGATCGAGCCAGTTATTGATTCAGAGACAAACATAGCCAAGATTCTTGGGCTTAGATAGACCTGTGGTTTCGGCGCGGCGATCCAGAATTCTCAGCCTAGGATTCGGCCATGAGTCTTCTTCTATCCCATAGGTACAGCACTATAAGCAGAGCGACTGCACCTGAAACTGCTACTACAGCGATCTGGGGCCAACCCGGGTCAGGTTCCGCCATGTCCGTATCTGAGAAGATTGTGGTTGGCCGGGGTCTTGGGGGGATTTTTGAACCCCCTTTTACTCCGTTTGGAAAATGATCCACTGCGTTAAGCTCTGGGTGATACTCGTGGCCAGGAATTACATAGACATAGTATTTCACTGCATCATTCCAGTAGTTGCCCATTGATACACCATCATCCCAGATGTTCCCAGTGCCAGTATCATAGGCATTGGAATACTGGTTGTAATAGATCGTGTTGTAGTAGATGATGTTGTAGTCCCCTGACACATCAATCCCGATGTACAAGTTGTTTAATACATCATTGCCTATGACTTTGCATCTACTTGCATCAAGGTCTATTCCGCGTCCCCAGTTCCAAGTCACAGAATTGTCTAGCACCTCGATGAAGCGACAGTCGCTGTCGATTAGTATCCCACGCCAGTTCCGGTCTATTGTGGACTTCAACAACGTGCAGTTCCATGAGGCTTGGAATCTCACCGCATGCCAAAGGCTATTCGTAAAGGTGACCCCCTCAATAGTACACAGATCACTCCCGTGAATGAGGAGGCCGTTGTAGAATCCAGAATATGTCCCTCCAAGTAGAGTGACATTACTGCAATAGGCTAGGAAGACCTGTCCATATTCTGTTCCATTGAGGGTCGTGTTATGAATACCATAGAAATAGCCAAGCGGCCGACCATTGACTGATAGGTTGGCCACATTCACCTCGTAAATCCCCTCAACATACAAGCCGCATCCTCCAAGTATACAGTTCGCTATTGTGCAATTGACACACGAGGATAGGAGGATTCCGACATCGGCATCGGAAACTACGTTCTCAGTCACGCTGCAGGACCTGCATCCCTCGAGGGAAATTGCGTCCTTATACTCGTCTAAATCCTCCAAAGTATTGCCATGAATAGTGCAATCGCTTGAGCCTACCAGGATTATCCCGCTGGAGGTAAAGGTGTTATCGAAGATGTGACACTGCTCTGAGTCGGTTAACTTGAGACCAACCTCCCAAAGCGAAACGGAGTCAATAGTGCAGCTTGACACATTGCAGTTTGCCGAATCTTCTAACTTGATGCAGGTTTCACTCGACACAACGTTGCAAGCTTCAACTCGCCCATTGACCACGCCTGTGAGGACCACGGTTGAGATCTTGCACTGATTGATGATGAAATGGCAGTCTGTGTTCATTATGTCAATACTTTCCACATCAAGATTGTAGACCAGATACGGGTTTCCTTCTGTGCCACCGCCGGGGAACCCCAGAGCAGAGAAGTTGGAGTTATGAGTGATGACGATTGGGCCATGAGGAATGTAGCTAGCTAGGTGCAACATGGTTTCAGGCCGGGCAACCGCGGCGAGGTCCGTAGATACTGGAAAGCAGTCTAGCAATATAGAAGGTGCCAGAATCAGGGCTATGGTGACGAAGCCGATTTGTTTGTCTGATAGCACTACTAACCCTCCAACACCTAGCGCCTATAGACCCCACCTGCATTGGATGGCTATGTGTGTTTCGCCAAAGAAGCATGGCATTAATTAGAGGGTAGACACTCCGGCTTCACAGCAGTCTGGCGAAGGAGTTTGGAATGGTGAATGCAAACGAAGAGTTTCTTGATGAAGCCGAGAAGAGATTCCTAAGAAAACACTGGAGAATGACGATAGTATTCGCTGCAATATTCGTAGTAGTGGTGATTGCAGCAGTTCTGGTGTTTCTTTGGGTAGTGGCTGATGCACAGGCAACAGCGCTTGTGCCAGCTGTGCTCGGGCAATGGACAGTTGGCTATTTGATCACGTTCATACTGCACATGATATTCTGGGAACTTGTCCTTGTCGTGAGTTGGACAGTTCTATTAGGGGCGGCCATATACTTCCTCTGGTATAGACAACTTCCAGATGAGGACCGCATAGATCGACCTCAGCGTGGCAGGCGTGAAGAGGGCGATGCGTTCGGCTTCTTCGTTGTGGTGTTTTGGCTAATCATTGTATGGATAGATGGCCGTTGGGACCTTGCCTTTGAATCATGGACACTGAATGACTGGGTATATTCGTGGTTGGCTGCAGTCTTCTGGGTCTTTTTGGTGTTCGGCATACCCATTGCGATAGCCTTCATGTATTGGATGAGCCAAGAAATGCGAAAGGAATCTATGCAACCCTCTGAAACTGTTGAGGAGGTTGCAGACGAGCCTACAGAATAGGCAACTGATGGTGGGTGTTCACTCCGTCGAAAAAAGTGGGGGGTGAACGCCCTCTCATATGAGCTGGCAGAATGCCCTGAGAGAATGATGTGTTGCCAATGAACTGCCTAGTCGTTGTGTTTTCATTTCATCACAAGAATACTGAGAAGATTGCCAAGGTCTTCACGAAAGTTCTTGGTGCACAAATCAAGACGCCACGAGAAATCGACATTGAAGAGATTCAAGAGTATAGTCTTGTGGGCTTTGGGTCTGGGATTTACAGTGCAAAACACCATAAGTCTGTGCTTGAGCTTGCAGACAGACTACCTCCTGTAACTGGTAGAAAGGCATTCATCTTCTCCACCTGCGGAGCTCCCGTGAAGGTCATGGAGCGTGACAAGGCGGAGTTTGAGAGATACGTAGCCGAAAATCATACAGCGCTCAGGGAAAGATTGGAGTCTAGAGGCTACACCATTGTTGATGAATTCAGCTGTGCAGGTTTTAACACCAATAGCTTCTTGAGATTTGTTGGCGGAATCAACAAAGGTAGGCCCGATGCGGAAGACCTCAAACGAGCTGAAGAGTTCGCTCAGAACCTGAGGCAATATGCGTAGACCAATGATTCTTCCAGACGTTATCTCTTGAAGATTAGGACCAGAATGACACCAAATATCGCAATGATTGACAGTGCCATTGAATATCGTATTACTAGGAACTCTGGTGTCCCTTCAAAGGGCGATATGAGTATGTTGACTGCTTCGGTGACGACTGAGGCGCCCAAGATGATGCTTAGGTAGAGAAAGAGCCGCTCTTGGCGTTCTTGGAGGTCTCGGTTCTTCTCCTCATATACGAGCTGTACAGATTCATGGACATACTGCAGCTCATTACTGACATGGGACAGCACATCCTCAATTCTGAACAGATTGACCAAGTGATCATTCAAAGCCCTTGCATGCGCCCGCATATTGACCATATTTTCCCGACGAATTAACGCCACAAGCTGCATGAGTGATCTATTTGTTCTCTCAATCTCTGCCTGCTTTTCTTCAATGACCGAGATATCCTGCATTCTAAGTTCTGGAAGTTCCTGAAGAAACCGCTGAATCAGTTGCTGCAGTTCCAGCATCACAAAGACTACCCCGCGCGCTCGAACGAGGGGCGGATCCATTACATCTTCAACATAGTTCCAGTACTTCTCATATCCTTCTCCCTCAATGTAGATGAAAGCACTGTTCCTGGCATAGAAATGCAACTCCGAAGTTCGATTCGAGAGATTGTGTGCAGTTCGACGATTGTAGAGCTCATCATTATAGTCTGGCCATTGACCACTATACAGCCCGAGGTACGGACCCAGGTCCTTTTTGTAGCACTGAATGGTAGGCGTATCCCAAGCTTCGACCTTTGGATCTGTCTTGTCTGCAGAGAGGACTACATAGAGGGGGGAGTCTATGTCAAACATAATGCGACCTTGTTGATTGAGTTCTTCGAAGTCTGCCATCAACACTTTGCTGAGACGTATCGAGACATTCTGAATATCTCTGACGTCGATTGGAGCATGACCCAAGTCCGTCTGGATTCTAAGCACACCTAGCCATGTCATCTCTCCTATATTCATCTCTGCGACGTGGTTCCAGCTTATCT
Source organism: Promethearchaeota archaeon (assembly GCA_048940825.1). Classification (GTDB taxonomy): domain Archaea; phylum Asgardarchaeota; class Thorarchaeia; order Thorarchaeales; family Thorarchaeaceae; genus SMTZ1-83. Next base: position 9,485 of record JBHLOD010000004.1, read on the forward strand.
CAACCTCAATCGCTAGCTTGTCGATTGCAGGATCTTCAACTAGCGCTTGTCCAATCTTTCCTTCCAGACTTGAGCAGATTGAGTCTAGTTCTTCACCGACAAGACCGGGTTCCGCGAAGAAGTTCACAAACCACCTGACATGTCGGACATGGATCTGGAGTTCAGCTCCTGCTTTGGAAGTGTATTCCTCTTGGCTAATCAGTAACACCATCCTGCAATACCGTGGTAGGCGCACCTACTCACGATGGCTTCGCCAGAGAGAGGTACTTGATGCTTCATTTATTACTTGTGAAACGGTCAAGCCTAAACCGTAGACCAAAAGCAGTCGAGAAGTGGAAACCAAAGCCTGAGCAGCAATGGGTCTAGAGATGTTGATTCTTCATGTTTCTTCTTGAAACCCTCGATAGAGTTTCTCGTAGACCTTGGATATCTTCCCCTCTCTCTGTAGGCGTTCCATGTATTCCCTCTCTTTCTGTAAGCGTATCTTACCTAGTTCGACCTTCTTGGCAATCCAATCCTTGCCATCGAGCTTGTACCATTTCCAAAATACAGTTGCGCTAATTATGAAGAACAGTGCAGGAAGCAACGTGTACCCCATTTGTATTCCAAAGATTGCTGAGTCTGGCTGCACTGCCTGGGTACTATCGAAACCAAAAGCACTGATGGTGAGCAAGAAAAGTGCAGTGGCGATAGAGATTGCTGGTTTCGTAATCAGCGCATTCATACCCGCATATGTCGTTTCTCGCCTCTTGCCAGTCAACATCTCATCGTAGTCCATCACATCGGCCAACAGTGGCGGCCAAATCAAGACCGCTGGTGCCAAGCCGATGCCAACCGCAACAAGACTCAGCATCACTGCCAAGAGCCAGTTTCCCGAGAGGAACAGCAAGATGAGGCCAGTACTAGTTAGCATCAGGCCGATGACATAGACCTTTTTCAAGCCCCTTTGTTTCACCATTTTATCAGCTAGGAAACTAAACAGCAACATGACGACGAAGATAGCTGTCAATGGAATAGAAGCAAAGAAACCCTGTAGACTCAGCACATACTGTATGTAGTAGATTATAGAACCAATCACAATTGCAAAGGCCATCTCTCTAAAGAAAGTCATAGCTTCAAACGCGAGAAACTCCCTGTTCTTGAGAGTTTCAACCATCGATTCCTTGAAATTCAATGTTTCCTCAGTCCTTGCATACTCGTTTTCGGTCAGGGCATAACTTGAAAGAAACAGAACTACTCCGGCAACTGTCCCTAGTATTATCATAACTGGCCTGAAGAGGGGATTGAGCTGCGTTGTTGATTCGTCAGTGAGCAGAATCAAAGGGAGTATCATCGCAAACAAGCTGCCAACAGATCCTAGAACGACGTTGTATAATGACAGATTGGATCTTGCTTCCTGTGTAATGCACATCTCTGCAGGTAAGGCGGTTTGCACCAACCCTACAATGGTGAACATTGAATCAAATAGAAAGAGGACTAATAGCAGATTCCAGAACAGAGCTATTTGCGTGCTTCCCATGAACGGAAACCAGCAAATGATGAAAGTGAGAGCATAGAGCGGCGCACCAAAGCGCAAGACCGGTATGCGCCGACCCCAGTCCGTGTCTATCCTCTCTTGAAGAATACCGAACAGGGGATCGTTGATTGCGTTCCAGAAGGCGAATAGGAGCCAGGCAAGAGAAATCCATTCTTCACTCAGACCCAGCTTCACATTGTAGTAGAAAGTGATTGCGGATCCAAGAGCAATACCCATGAGAAGGCTAATAGAAGCTTGGGACAAGCCGTAAGCGATTTTCGATCTAAGCGGTAGACGTTCGTCGAAATCAACCGCGACCTCATTCCTTGCGCTGTCCTTTGTACCTTCCATCTTGGGTGTTTCCTAGAAGTAGGAACGTATCATTGTGTTATTATAGGTCTTGTCGATTTGACAAGGAAAGACTGATGCAGCCGGAGAAGGAAACGGAGGTCCTGCGTTCTTGACGGATTATAGGTACGAGATGGGTCCCATCAGACCTCCTAGTGAGGCTCAAAGTCTACTGCTTCGAGTGACCCGGAATTGTGAGTGGAACCGATGTCAATTCTGCCCGGTATACAAGGATGCTGAATTCTCAGTTCGCAAGCTTGAGCACATATTGCGTGACATTGACTATGTACGTGAGTACACTGACTTCCTCCAAGATCCAAAGGATAGTCCCGCAATCAAGGAGCCACTTGCCTACGACGCAGCAATGCATTGGGTGAGCCATGGTATGAAATCGGTCTTCCTTCAAGATGCGGACTCACTGGCCATAGGAGCAGAGAATCTCAGTCAGGTTCTAACCCACCTGAGAGAGAGCTTCCCCGATGTCGAGAGAATCACATCCTATGCTCGTTCTTCAACGATAAACAAGATGAGCTTGGAAGACCTGACTAGACTAAAGAATTCTGGACTCAAGCGAATCCACGTCGGACTTGAGTCCGGCTCTGACAATGTACTCAAGATGGTGAAGAAGGGCGCTTCGAAAGCCATCCACATCCGGGCTGGACTCAGGGTGAAAGATGCGGGTATGGAGTTGTCGGAGTACTTCATGCCAGGATTGGGTGGTAGGAGTCTTTCGAATGAACACGCTGTTGAGTCCGCGGATGCTTTGAACCAGATTGATCCTGACTTCATTCGATTGCGTCCTCTTGCTCTTCCCGTCCGAGCGCCTCTCTATGAACTACTCATTTCAGGTCAGTTTGACAGCTGCAATGATGTCGATGTAGTGAGGGAACTTCATACATTCATCGAGAAACTAGAGGATATCTCAAGTTACCTTGTGAGCGACCACATACTGAATCTGTTTGCAAACCTCAACGGGGATCTCCCTGAAGCAAAGACCCACCTATTGTCGATATTGCAGCGATTCCTTGACTTGGATGGTGAAGAACAGATGGTGTATCGGTTTGGTCGACGACTCGGAGCCTTCACGAGCTTGGAGGATTTGTCTGATGCTCGACATAGAACTCGAGTCGTTCAAATCATGTCGGAGAATAATGTCAATGCTGAGAACATCGATGCCATCATTGACCAGATGATGCAACGATTCATGTAACCTGATGGTTGCCTCCGGTTCCGGGAGCAAATCAACTAGCAAGAGTACATAAGATTTCAATTCAATTCGCTGACGAGGAGAGATTGATGAACCAGACAATTGAAGCCATAATGAGCAGAAGGTCAATCAGGTGCTACAAACCAGACCCGATTCCGAGAGATATCATCAATACCATCATCGAGGCTGGCAATCAGGCGCCTTCAAGGGGGAGAATGGAAGAAGGCCAGATCCTCTTTCAGCCTTGGCGCTTTGTCGTTGTCGATGACCCAGATTTCCGGTTGAAACTTATTCAAACCGCACTTCCGATTTGGGAGAGAGCGATTGAAGGTATGAAGGAAATGCAGCCTGAGATGTACGAGAACATGATGAGGCAATATGAGGAGATGGAAGAACCCAAAGACATGGTCTACCATTCTGCGCCCGTCATACTGTTCGTGATAGGTCCAGCTGACTTTGCAGTGAGTTGTGCGCTTGCCTGCGAGAACATCATGGTCGCCGCTACTTCTCTAGGTCTTGGAAGCTGTTACGTGGGATTTGGAGCAATGGTCACAGGCAATACCGATCTGGTGGAAGCCCTTGAGCTAGCAGAAGGTGAGAGGATCTACGGCCCCATAGTGCTTGGCTATCCGGATGAAGAGTCCAGTGCACTTGCGACTATTCGACGGACGAAAAAGGAACCCAAAGTCAAATGGATCTAAGGCTAGTAGTTGACCTGGCGTGAAGAACCAGATGCAAAGTTCACAATACGAAGTATGACTGCTGTTGATTGCTTTCCTGATGATTGACGCGTCACTTATTACTTACAGCGTTTTGCGTTGAGAAGTGGGATCACAATGAAAGCCGCTGTATACAGAAAGTACGGGCCCCCGGAAGTTGTCGAAGTAATCGAGGTAGAAAAGCCTTTCCCGAAAGATAACGAATGCCTGGTCAAGGTCCATGCAACAACGGTGTCAAGAGGTGATTCGAGAATGCGCAGTTTGGAGATACCGGGTAACGCATTTGTCCGTTTCATGGCGAGATTGTTCCTGGGTGTACGAGGACCGAGGAGAACTATCTTAGGTATGCAGCTTGCTGGAGAGGTCGAATCAGTTGGTAGAGATGTGACGCTCTTCAAGCCTGGAGACCAAGTCTTTGCTTCCTGCTACCCAACCGGGTTTGGAGGGCACGCTGAATATAAGTGTCTGCCAGAAGATACAGTGATTGCAGCAAAGCCATCAAACATGAGCTTTGAAGAGGCTGCCACAATGCCCATTCCGGGGATTGGAGCATTGAACCTTCTGAAGAGAGCAGATATACAACCAGGTCAGAACGTCCTTGTATATGGTGCGTCCGGAGCCGTGGGAACAAATGCCATTCAGCTCTCGAAATACTGGGGAGCAGATGTGACCGGAGTCTGTAGTGAGTCCAATTTTGAGATGGTGGAATCACTGGGTGCCGACCGCTTGATTGACTACAGGAAGACCGATTTTGCCCAAACCGGTGAGACATATGATGTTGTCTTTGACGCTGTTGGCAAGATCTCCTTATCAAGCAGTCAGAGTGCATTGAAGGCGAATGGAGTCTTTTTGAGCATAACAGACCAGGGTAAGGAAGAAACTGAAGAACTGATTGAACTCAGGAAGATTATCGAGGAAGGCAAGCTCAAATCTGTCATTGATAGAACGTATACCTTGGAGGAGATTGTAGAGGCTCACAGATATGTTGACACTGGTCACAAGAAAGGGAATGTTGTAATAGCCATATCATGAAGAATCAGATCCACCTCCAATAATAGATGTAGCACGCCCCGTTGAACAGACTTTGTTTTTCACTTAGAGAGAAGGTGTATGAGAGATGGAATACAATTGGTTGATAGTCAAAGGTGTCCATCCATCTAATATTAATCTAGAATGAAACTGAATCCTATATTCTAAATGGATAGCCCCCAGCTTTCTTGGGGGCGACATTCTTTCTTTCAGAACTACTCTTCTTGTTCAGACCACTTCCATGCATACCAGACTATCAATGCACAGAAGACAACATATCCAATTCCCATTATGTTTTCGTACAAAGGTCTCGGAATGATGAAACCGATGCCATCGATAACAATGAAGGCTATGGCTACGATGATGTTTGCCCAGCGGTTCGCTTTGTACGGTAGTTCCAAGGAGAGGAACACCATGGAAATTGGGATCAACATCATGATGGCCATGACCGCTAGCATTTCCTCAGTCAGGGGAACATCTGTCGTGCCTCCTATGATAGCCTCTAACATCCCTGGTTCCATGAAGCGTATGACATCGCCTTGAATACCAGTTAGCATTCTAGCGACCCATAGCAGTGAGAGCTTCTTCTCTACATCCTGCAAGTAGACTCACCAACAATGATTGATAGTTTGATGAGGTGCGCTTCATCCTTCCCTTATTGCTTGTGGTTGGAGGGCTTGTACGTCTATTAAAGTCCTGAATAGTGAAGAACTGCGCATACTCATGCATTGTGAATTGAGGATATATATGGAGGTTAGGTAAGGCGGAGAGGCATAAGAAATGATGTTTGAAATCAGAGGGAATTGTCTTATGAGTGAAGAAACTTCCTGGAGCGGGGTGATCAAAGCAGGTGGACTCTCCTTACTAGTAGGAGGAGCAATCCTGTTCATATTCATCCTTTCAATATTCATATTTCAAGTGCAATTGCCACTTACTGCACAGGGATTTCTTGACAACCCCTTGCCGCCAGCTCTTCTATTCTCGTTAGCTGCCCTAGGAGAGTTCTTGCTGATGCTGGGAGTCCTGGGCATTTACTTCGCTCTCAAGGATATCAATAAGAATCGGGTCCTTCTGGGAACTGCAATATGGATTTCAGCGATACCCATGTTTCTTGTTTCTCGAGGAGCGGTGATATCCCTCATCACGATTGCGGGTAACTATGCAGCTTCAGCAGACGCAACTCTGAGAGCGGCATACTTCGCAACTGCTCAGTTTGCATTGGACTTGTCTAATGTCTATGCAGTAATGGCTCTTAATCTTCTAGGCGTTGGAGGAATCATCCTAGGCTTGGTCATGTTGAAGGGAGTCTTTGGCAAGCGTGCTGGTTACTTGGTAATATTGGCTGGTGCCTTGACTGTCATGGGCACATTCGGAGTCATATTGGAACCCCTCACGATAGGAACACTCTTTGGACTGATTCTTAATGGTGCTTGGCAAATCATCATTGGAATTAGACTGTATAGAATGTCGTGATTTAGTAGGTTAGACGCTATGAAAGGTGAGAACAAAAATGAAAGCGGTTGTATTCGAAAAGTACGGACCTCCTGAAGTCCTTGAAATAAAGGAAGTTGAAAAACCCACTCCAAAAGAGAATGAGGTATTAATCAAGATACATGCGACATCAGTAACTGCTGCTGACTGGCGAATGCGAAAGACCGATCCATTCCTGGCAAGGATGATGAACGGTGTTTTTGCACCCAAGAAATTCAACATTCTGGGTATTGAGCTGGCGGGAGTGGTAGAAGCAGTAGGTAGTAGAGTAACGAAGTTCAAGCCGGGCGATGAGGTATTTGGAGGCACCGGCTTTGGCTTTGGTGCCTATGCGGAATATGTTTGCATTCCTGAAGATGCTGATAGCAGCGATGAAGGTTCAATAACACACAAACCAACCAATCTTACCTTTGAGGAAGCAGCTGTCATCCCTGTAGGTGCAGACACAGCTTTATTCTTCATCCGAACTCAAGGAAACGTTCAACGCGGACAAAAGGTGTTGATCTATGGTGCTTCTAGCAGTGTTGGCTCTTACGGAGTCCAGCTAGCGAAGTACTTTGGAGCTGACGTCACCGCTGTCTGTAGTGCGCCAAATCATGAATGGGTGAAGGAGCTTGGAGCTGACAGACTGATCGACTACAAGACAGAAGACTTCACCAAGAGCGGCGAAACCTATGATGCGATATTTGATGCAGTTGGTAAGCTATCGTTGTCTGATTCCATGAAAGCACTGAAGGATGGAGGAGTCTTCCTTGACGCAGTTCACATGATGAGGCGTAGTGTTCAAGCGAAATTCGCTCCGAAGAAGAACAACAAGAGAATTCTGGGAGGAACAGCAACAGGACGAGTCGAGGAATTAGAATACTTCAAGGAACTCATCGAGGCTGGACATCTAAAACCAGTCATTGATAGGACATATCCACTGGAGGAAATCGTAGAAGCTACGAGGTATGTAGAAACAGGACGGAAAAAGGGGAATGTTGCCATAACAGTTGCATGACATGCAGCCTTGATTACCCTTTCAAAAATGATGTAATTAAATTCAAGATAATTCGACTAATCTTTGATTCATCAAACCCAATATTCTCCAAAGCAGATTTACGAATATCCATTTCATCCTGTATACCACAATCTAGCATGAAAATGAATTGTGCAATCTGAGCATTATCCAAATCGTTGGTTATTGATCCATCTGCTTTTCCCTTTTGGATTAGATTCATCCATACTTTATAATATCTCATTAATTGGACATAGAACTCACTCAAATAGGGTTCTTCAAAGCCCTTGATCAATTTGTCAAACTTTCCAGTTTCTATGTTCTTCAAGAATTTCGCACTCGGTGTTTTAAAAGGAATATTGTTGTCGTTGACACGTTTGTAGAATTCTCTAATTATACCCCGAATTAGAGGTCTATCTCGTCCAATAGCATGAGCAGTTTCGTACAGTTCAAGAAATTGTTCAATACCTGGTAAATCATTGGGATACAATGCTTCATACCGATTGGTCGCCTCAAAGATTCTTTGTGTGCCAAGTCCAAAGAAGATTGCATCCTTGTTTATGAAATAATTGTACAATGTGGTTCTACTAACAAAGGCCGCCTCTGCTATGTCTTCTAAACTAACCTCATTCATTGGTTTCTTTGAGAAGAATTCCTCAGCAGCTGCAAGGATTGCCTGTCTGGTTTTTTCCTTTTTTAGGATGCGCAGTTTCCTACTCGGTTTCTTAGTTTTCTTGGATGTCATATCACTACGTTAGGTATTATTGATGGTTATATGTCT
>JBHLOD010000201.1:0-4130 GCA_048940825.1 Promethearchaeota archaeon
ACCTTCCTTTACACTACCTATCCCTATGAAGCGACAGATCTTCCTTTCATTGCACACTTCCTGATTTCGTTTCCGGATGATATTGCTGAGAATCTCACGATTGATGTAGGAGGATATGTGGCCGTGTATCCTACGGCGCCTCTCAGGGTTGCGGCAAGCCTGCACATGGGTCCTAGGGCAGCTGTTGCAACGGCGAATTCCCTTCAGCTGGTTGGCAAGTGGATCTTCTTGGTATCAGTATGACGGCCATGCATTCTCAATCCATAGGAAGGATGGTCTGCTCAGCAACAAAAAACCGTGCAGGATGTTTCCTAGGAATCCGAAACCGTTCTTCTCCTCTGAGGTAAAGATGATAAGCGAGAGCCATTTCTCGTACACTACTCGGATTCCGCTTCAATTTGGGAGGATCATCATATGGATATCACGTTCAACATAGGCGGAGAGGCCGGCCAGGGAATCGACACGATTGGGGACCTCCTGACTCAAGTATTCGTCAAGTCTGGCTTCTATACTTTCACAATAAAGGACTTTGAATCTCGGATTCGAGGTGGCTACAACTTCAGTCAAATCCGTGTGTCAGACAGTCCAGTTCACGCACCTGTGGATGATATTGACATAGTTGTCGCGCTCTCTCGGGATGCCATCACAAACAAACGTCCACAGTTGACGGAAGGTGGGGTAATTCTCTTTGAGAAGAACATCGATTTCGAAGAGCTAGATGCATGTCACTATCGTGTTTCAATGCTGGAAACCGCTAAAGATGTGGGTGGCGACGTAAGAATGGCAAACGCTGCCGCGCTCGGTGCTGTACTATCGGTTCTAAAGTATCCCTTCACACTTGCGGAAGAAGCACTTGGTGGCATATTTGAAAGAAAGGGTCAGAAAGTCGTCGCTGCAAACGTCGAGGTCGCAAAGGCCATGTATGACAAGACGACCAATGAGTGGGATGGGGAATGCAGACACAACCTCGCCACTGCGAAGAAGGGTCCCTGCAAGGATAGACTTGTCGTTACTGGCAATCGCGCATTGGCCTTGGGCGCAAAGGCGGCGAATCTCAAATGGACGTCGGCTTATCCCATGAGTCCCTCCTCGTCCTGCTTTCATGACATCGTGGCGGATTCGCAGCGCTTGACGATAGGAGCAATTCAAACAGAGGATGAGATTTCCTCGATATGTATGGCTATTGGTGCTTCATTTGCAGGTGCACGTTCTATGGTAACAACTTCTGGTGGGGGCTTCTCCCTCATGGTTGAGGGCCTTGGTTTGGCCGCTATGACAGAAGTGCCGATTGTCATCTACAATGCTCAACGCCCCGGACCGAGCACGGGCCTTCCTACTAGAACTGAACAGGGAGACCTCTTGTTTATGCTTGCAGCTAGTCAGGGGGAATTCCCAAGGATTATGCTAGCGCCGAAAGACCCCCTCGAGGCGTTCGAGATCGCAATCCGTGCTCTGAACCTTGCAGACATGTTTCAGGTTCCGGTCATGATTCTTGGGGACCAGTATTTCTCCGACTCTTCAATGAATGTACCGCGAATCGATGTGTCGAGAGTAGAAGTCGACAGAGGCAAGCTGGCGCCAGAGGCCTCCCCGGAACCATACATGCGCTATAGGTTGACAGAAGACGGCGTTTCACCAAGAGCCTTTCCGGGAGATGCGGGAAAGGTCGTAGTAGGCTCGGGCAACGTCCATCGTGAAGATGGTCACATAACCGAGGACCCCGAGGTCAGAAAAGCAATGGTGGAGAAGTCCTTCAACAAGATTCCTCAGATTCTAGCAGCTTTGCAGGAGCCAACAGTGTTCGGAGGACGTGGTGCCGATACCACCTTGCTAACATGGGGGTCAACTTGGGGTGCTGCATTTGAGGCAATGAGCATACTTTCTGACAAGGGAGTGCCTATCAATCAGCTGCATTTCTCTGATGTCTATCCACTGCGGACTGAAGTACTTCAAGAAGTCTTTAGCGAGGCAAAGAATATCGTGGCGGTAGAGCAGAATGCGACTTCACAGTTCGCAAAGCTGGTCCGAATGGAAACTGGACTTTCTGTGGATTTCAATGTCAACAAGTACGATGGGAGACCGATGACGGCTTTGTTCATCATTGATCGTCTAAAGGAGGCAGGTATCATATGATAACAAGTGAACAGCTTGAAGGAGTACAAGCTACTACATGGTGCACAGGGTGCGGAAACTTCGGAATTCTCGCGGCACTGAAAAAGGCGGTCCAAGAACTGGGCTTTCCTCAACATGAGTTCCTACTTGTTTCTGGAATAGGCTGCGGCAGCAAGATTCCACACTACATCAATCTAAATGCAATTCATACACTCCACGGTCGGTCAATCCCAGTTGCGCAAGGGGCCCACTTGGCCAATCTAGACCTGAAAGTCATCGCACATGTGGGCGATGGGGACACTCTCGGAGAGGGTCTCGGACATCTGCTACATGCTGCCAGACGGAATGTCAATATCTCGGTCTTCATTCACAATAATGGAGTAATGGGTCTCACAACCGGGCAGTATTCTCCTTCATCACCAAGAGGCTATGTGTCGAAGACTTCACCAGCTGATTCGGGTGCACCGATGGATCCCGTGAACCCTGTCGCTCTTGCCATTGCTGGAGGTGCGACCTTTGCCGCTCGGGGTTTCTCTGGTGATCAGAAACTCTTGACACATCTCATGACAGAAGCAGTCAAACACGAGGGTTTTGCCGTGGTTGATATTCTGCAACCCTGCCAGACCTGGAATCGAACGCTGACTTGGAAGTTCTACAATGAACACACCTACTCACTACAGGGAACAGAACATGATGTTTCTGACAAGCTCAATGCTCTGGAAAAGGCACTCAGCAATGGCAAGAAGATTCCGATTGGGCTCTTCTACAAAGTAAAAGCACCTGTTCTGGCTGAGAATCTTGCCCTTCCCGAGGATGGGCGACTAAGGGATAACGAAACGAACCTGAAGGAGATCCAGTCTATCATTGATGAAATGGTCCTCTGGTAAACCTGCCAGATTTGAGGTCGTCAGTCATGAAGAAATCACGCAAAGAGGAAGATTCGCTCGGAGAATTGGAGGTGCCTGCGGACGCATACTGGGGAATAAGCACTCAACGCGCAGTCAAGAACTTCAATATCAGTGGACGGCATATGCCTCCGCAGTTCATCCTCGCTCTCGCCAAAGTGAAGAAGGCCTGTCTTCTGGCCAACCTTGATTTCGGTGACATTGAATCCGAGCTAGCGAGTGCAGTATTGAAAGCAGTTGATGAGATTCTGGTGGAGAACAAGATGCTTGATCAGTTCCCTGTTGACATCTTCCAGACTGGCTCGTGTACTCAGACGAACATGAATATGAACGAAGTTCTGGCCAACCGTGCCAACGAGATTCTTGGCCAACCTCGAGGAACGAAATCTCCAGTACATCCCAACGATCATGTGAATCTGTCACAGTCATCAAATGATGTCATACCGACAGCTATGCATATCGCCGCCTTGGAAGCATCTGCCGCAGAGATGGTGCCCTCGCTGACGAAACTGATACGGAGCCTTACAAAGAAGGTTTCCGAGTTTGAGGGTGTCGTCAAAGTAGGACGTACTCACCTTCAAGATGCAGTCCCAATACCTCTCTCAACAGAGCTCGAAGTCTACAGATCACAGATGACGAGCAACCTTGATGATCTCAAGGCTGTCCACGAAGAATTGGGCACAGTGCCAATCGGCGGAACTGCGGTGGGAACTGGACTAAACGCCCGTGAGGGGTTTGCCGAGAAAGCGGTTGAAGAACTTGGCCGACTCACGCAACTCCCGATTCGGACTCATGCTGTTAAGGCCGAAGGGATTGCCTCGCATAGAACCATGGTCCGTCTAAGTGCAATCCTCAGGCAGATTGCTCTGTCCTGTCTGAAGATGGCAAACGACATCCGACTAATGGGCAGCGGGCCTCGTGCAGGGCTAGGGGAGCTGGTTCTCCCTCAGAATGAACCTGGCTCTTCTATCATGCCTGGAAAAGTCAACCCGACTCAATGTGAGGCACTGGCTCAGGTCTGTGCTCAGGTGATAGGGCATGACGCCGCCGTTGCATTTGCGGAGAGTCAAGGAAGTCTACTGGACCTCAATGTGACAAAGCCAGTTATGATTG
>JBHLOD010000202.1:0-4128 GCA_048940825.1 Promethearchaeota archaeon
GATTCTACAGAGTAGTCTACGATGTTTCCGTTCGGATCCTTGAGCTCATGAAGATATAGGTCCTGAGTGGTCCAGTCGACCGTTCCCTCCAGCCACATTGCGGTTGAATGTGGCACGAAGGTGATATTTGCAGGGCCAGGTACTGTTGTCGTATAGGGCGCTAGTGCAGAGTTCAGAAACGTGAAGGTGTCATTACCAGATGTGACGATGGGTGGAGGGAGAACATCCTCGACGATAGCGAAAACAGCAACATCTGAGGAATCCCAATCCATGAGAGCCAGTTGAGCTGCAATGTCGGTTGAGTTGGAGCCCGATATCATTGGGTACATTGGCACTCCAAGCTCTTTTTCAATGTCCTCCACAGCGGAGTCTGAGATTGGTCCGATACCAATGGCCTGAGTGGCGCCCCCATCCGACTCCAGATACTCGGCCCAGTCCTCCACAAACCATCTCTCGGAGTCTGAACCTTCCACCTTCATCAATGGCGAAACATACTGCGACCCTCCGTGGAAGAAGACCGAAGTGGGGACCGCAGCAATGTAGGAGAAGTCATCCAAGTATGATGAGGGATCGTTGTAGACGAAAGTCGCCCTACGAAGTGCTGTGAATTCATCAGGTAGTCCCGCTAGTACGTGACCAGGCTCCACGTGTGTCCTGGCCAATTCGCCCCAGGGCGGTGAGCCTGTAGGCAAAAATGGAGTAACTAGGGGGGCCAGAAGCAACGTCACAACGAGAATAGAGAGCGTTTTTTGCATTCTAGATGTCAATCACTGCACTCCTTCATCTGGATACAGAACTTGTCAAATCGAAGCAAATCAAGCTTTCTCATGTATTCCCCTGTTACAATACGCTGTGAGCATTGTGTGAGCAGTGTTTTGGATGGATTCCCAGCTACTCAATGATATCAAGCATGCTCTCGTCAAAATCCTCGTCAGAATCCTCCATCTCTTCCTTCTCGGGAAGAGCATCGATTATTTCATCAATGGGGCCTCTCAGTCTCCGTCTAGTCGATCTTGAAAGATCCCAGAGCTTCTGTTCTGCTCGTTCAACTACCTCTCGAGCAAAGTCAGTCATGTCAGCCTCCAGATAGTTCTGTGCAGCCTCCACAAAGTACTCAGCTGACTTCTTCTGGTTATCGTTCATTTCTGCGATGTCTCCCAGCAATGAGAGGGCATCCGCAACTCCAGCCTTATCATCGATCTCCTGGTAGATCTTGAGAGCTTTCTTGAACTCCTTTTCAGCAGGCTCCCAATCCTCCTTGTCGGCATGAGCATTGCCAACGTCCATTATCGTGCTCGCAACGCCCTGTAGATTGTCGACCGACTTGTAGGCTTTCTGGGCCTTCTTGAAGTAGTTGAGTGCCTCATCGAACTCTCCAAGACCGTGTTTGGCAAGGGCCAAAGCATACATGGCATCAGCCGCGCCATCCTGGTTGGACACCTTCTCAAACATCTTCATTGCTGTTTGACAGGTATCTGCAGCATCAGCCCACTGTTCCAAGTTTATCTGTGCGACTCCGAGGTTATACAGAGCATCTCCAACCCCAGTCTCGTCCTTGAGTTCTTTGTAGATCTTCAGAGACTGTTCGAAGCATTTGAGGGCTTCTTCATACTCCGCAACGCCCATGTAGATGTTGCCGACTGCGTTCAGTATCTTAGCTGCAACATCCTTCTCGCCGGCTTCAAGGGCTTGGGCGGCTTGCTCAAGCATCTCAGCAGGGTCCATGTCGTCAAATGATGCTTCTTCCTCACTCAAAGGGTACACATCTCCAGTTGTCAGTTGAGGCAGGACATCTCGCTTTTGAGCCTTTCTGCGTATTCGTCATCGACCCATTATCAGATTGGGATTCTCGAGCAATGACCTGACAGAATCTTTCACCACAAACTGCTCATCGCCGACCTGAACTTCTAGCAGCTTTCGCAGCTCGAATCTGCGAAGGTATCCCACTGCTTGCTCCCGACCTACGTTCAGATCTTTCATGAGCTTCTTCAGGCCATTAGAAGAACCACTGTACTCAGCGAACTTCGAGAAGACGGAACTCCATTGCATCATTGACAGGAAAAGCAAGGTCCTGAGGACTCTATCAACATTCTCACCGGTTTCTGCAGAACAGGGCATGACAGCTTGGCCAGCCAGAAAGCGCATGTTCTTCCTGAGAAGGTCGACTGGACGTGCGTTAGATATGTCTTGCTTGTTGGCTGCAACAACACAGGGCACTCCTGGCAAAAAGAACGCAATCTCTCTGAAGAACAGCTTTGCTCTCGCATCAGACTCCGGATCCGCCGAGTCGACAACAAAGATGATTCCGTCTGCCCCCTCACTCAGGATCTTACGAATCGTCCTGAATCTGAGCAGACCAGGGGTTCCAAACAGGAATACGCTCATGCCGCTTATGTTGGCCATTCCGTGGTCCATTGCAATTGTTGTGCCACTACGTTCAATGTTGATACATGCGCCATCTGTTATTTGATGCACCATTAGACTCTTGCCAGACTCGTAAGGCCCAGTAACAATGATCTTCATGCGATTGCACCTGCGTTCTTCTCTGCTGAGAGCTAGCTCCACTGTGAATCTCTGAATGATAAATGGTTTGCCGTACTAAATCCGAACCAACGCAATCCCTGTTCAATGAAAGATTCGCTGAATGCGGGAGACCGGCCGCTTGCGGCGGCAGTCCTCAAGCATCTTTCCATTCGGTTTCCGGATGCTCTCACGGGAACTCGGTCTCGACAAACTTCACGCCATCGGTCAGACGAGCCTCTGGCGTTCCCATTGGCTTCTCTGTTCTACCAATAGGCCAGCAGGGGAGATCATGCTGTTTCATGACGTCTTGGAAATCTTCAACCCTATCGGGTTGTAGGAACACGAGCATTCCACCAGCGGTTTCTGCTGCTAGTCCTTGGTCCAGCTTGTGGCCAAAGAACCTCGATAGTTCAAGCGTGCCCTTGATGACTGGGACTTCTTCAATCACGACGTCGACATCACTCTGAGTGGCTACGTTGTCTGCATGGCCAATCAGGCCGAAACCAGTTACATCAGTCGCCGCGCTGACACCGACTCGTTTCATTGCCAAAGCGACAACTCGATTGCTGTAAGTCATCACTCGAACAGCTGTTTCCTGCATCTTCCTGAGCTCAGACTCATTGAATCTATCAAGGAGAGCATCCCGCTTGTCATTCTGCAAGTCTCTATAGGATCTCATTGCAGCTTGAATCCCTAGTGGTTTCGTTAACAGAATTGCATCGCCAGGATGAGCACCCCTTGAATAGACGATATCATCGGGGTGAGCGACACCCAAGCAAATGCCTCCAAAGATGGGAATGGGATTCGTAATAGTCTGGCCGCCAGCCACTCTTGAGCCGAACTGCATCATGAAGTCATTCATTCCCTTGAGAACCCCAACGACAATCTCTTCATCCATGCCCTTGGGATAGCCAATGACGGCTTGAAGTGACAGGATTCCCGTGGCGCCCATTGCGAACACATCATTTGTTGCGTTGCAGGCAACAATCTCACCTTGGGTGTGAGGATCATCGTGGATGGGTGTGAAGACGTCAACGTTCTCAACCAGGGCTACTTGGTCATTGATGATGCGAACCACAGCATCATCGCCTATCTCTCCCTTGCAGATTGCATCCTCGTTCATCAGGCCTGCATTCTGAAGTAGACGAGAGAGGTCATCCTGCTTGACCTTGCAGCTTCAGCCGTGGGTTGTTACCATTGCAGTCAGACGCGTTTCGCGCACCTAGTACATCGCCTCCTCTTCTTTGTGGCCTTCGGCCCATCTTACACACAGCAAACGAGTAATAAAGACTCATGGTCGTGACTCTTCACAAGCCTTATAGCAGGTGCCAAGAAACAACCAATCTGCGGGAGTGTCTGACTTTGCAGACCAGGAAGTTGTCCGAGAATCTGTATGAAATCCCAAAGGGCACAATAGAATGCATGACCGTGCCCGTGAAGATCTTTGCCTCTGACGCTCTTCTCCAGAAGATGAAACAGGATAAGACCTTCTTGCAGGGTACAAACGTCGCATGTCTACCTGGCATTTACTCACACAGCACCGTTCTGCCAGACGGACACCAAGGATATGGATTCCCAATTGGCGGCGTAGCCGCAACGGATTAT
>JBHLOD010000203.1:0-4119 GCA_048940825.1 Promethearchaeota archaeon
CTATGTTCGCTTAAAGGCTTAGCGATTGGTTTAATCTATGGCAGAAACCGCCTACTTGAACTCTCCAATGACTTTCTCTGCCGTCAGCTGTCCTACTCTGACCTGAGCCTCGGTTGTGGACGATGAGAGGTGTGGCGTTGCGACGACTTTCGGGTGCTTGATGAGGCCCCACTCAACAGGAGGCTCTTTCTCGAACACGTCGAGGCCAGCACCCGCTATCTTGTCATCATCTAGGGCCTTGAGCAATGCTTTCTCATCAACGACTCCTCCTCGTGCCGTGTTGATTAGAAAAGCTGACTCCTTCATCAAATCCAGCTCACGCTCTCCAATCATTCCCCTTGTCTGGGGAATCAATGGAACATGTAATGAAATGTAATCTGAGCGTTTCAACAGGTCTTCAAAGTCTGTACGCTCCGCTCCGATGTCATCGCAAATCTCATCGATATCTATGACATCGTGTGCCAGCACCTTCATGCCCAGCACTATTGCCCTCTTGGCTACTTCATAGCCAATTCGACCGAAGCCGATGATTCCCAGTGTCTTTTGCCACAGTTCAGTCCCACTGAGCTTCTTCTTCTCCCATTTCTCACTCTTCATGGAACTGTCAGCAGCCGCCACTCTTCTGGCCAGGGAAAACATTAGCGCCAAAACCATTTCTGCCACGGATGCCGTCGGTGCTTCAGGCGTGTTGAGAACCTTGACTCCCTTCTCCTTGGCTGCATCAAGGTCAACGTTGTCGAGCCCGACGCCAGCTCTCACAACCAACTTGAGACTGTCTGCGCCTGCAAGGACCTCTTTGGTCACTTTTGTCGCACTCCTGACAACGATGCAATCGAACCCCTTGATTTGCTCCTCAACGGG
The DNA here is from genome assembly GCA_048940825.1 of Promethearchaeota archaeon. Classification (GTDB taxonomy): domain Archaea; phylum Asgardarchaeota; class Thorarchaeia; order Thorarchaeales; family Thorarchaeaceae; genus SMTZ1-83. Next base: position 862 of record JBHLOD010000203.1, read on the forward strand.
GCCATCTGTGTCCTTATTTCTGGTGACTACCTCGAGTCCTGCGTCCTTCATCTTGGCCACAGCGGACTCGGCAACTGGATCTGCAATGAGTACCCGTGCCATTGTCAAGAACCATCCGAATTTTGTGAGCTTGGCCCGTTGGAGCTTCGTCTTAAATCTGGCGCCCACGACATTTTCTTAAGCAGAAGCAATCTTGGCGAGCAACATGAAGAGAGAAATCAGACCGACCACAGCTGTAGTGCCATGCCCTGTTGTTCTTCTCAGTGTTGCAGGACCAGAACGTCCCAACATAATCACACTGTCTTGGGTTGCCAACGTATGTAGTAATCCGCCCACCGTAGTGGTCGGTGTAAGGCCTCAGAGACACAGCTACCAGCTCATGAAGGACACAGGAGACTTCGTAATCAACGTTCCATCAACAGAGCTTCTGGAGGCTACGGAATTCTCAGGTACCAAGTCCGGCCGAGATTTCGACAAGTTTGCAGAATGTGGTTTCACACAGGTGCCAGCCACGAAGGTCAAATCACCGATGATAGAGGAGTGCCCAATCAACATAGAATGTAGAATAGTGAAGGTGGAGCCTCTGGGAGTACATGACCTCTTCACTGCAGAGGTTGTAGCAGTCCACATAGACGAGTCTGTGTTAAACGAGAATGGTAGGTTTGATGCCTCGAAGACGAACCTGTTTACCTATCTCTCCCTGACCGGACAATACTGGTCTCTTGGCGAGCCGCTAGGTTAGTCACTACCTCATACTGCATTCTGCTTCAGATCGATGCCCTCCGACTCCTCCTCATCATAGAATCTCGGTGTCTGAATCTGTCGCACTCGGTCTTCACCAAATGATTCCAACACAATCCACGCACCGTCTGGAATGTGTTTCTCCTCGAGGAAGACATCAAAGGTTATCCCGGGAAACTCGACAATGATTGGATCGTGGCCGAGCAGGTTGAACAGCCCACAGGCCTCTTGAGCTCTAGTCAGGGAGTCAAGGCGCGCTAGGATGGGTATCCATCCGTCGGATCTCCCTGACCATTTTAGTATGGGCCATGAGTTTGGTGGTGGCCACTTCCCGTTCATTACTGTAGCATACTCGCCTGTTCCAAGTTCATAGATTGTGGGAGCTCTGCCAATTCGTGCGAGCCCCCTTCCATACGTTTTGGCATCATCAAGAGTTAGGAATATCTCCATTCCGTCTGTCACCGCCGGTGATTTTACACCTACTTGTGGCATCTGCTGCTCAGAAATCGCCCTCCGTTTGTGATGCTCCGTACTGACATTGAATCGCGAAGAATGAGCTGGAATTAGTCTTACTCAGGGTCCTTTCTCTACGACCTTATATTGAGTGACGAGGACGACTATTCTTCCGGCTGGGTTCTGGTTCTACTTGGTCCCCTTGGCACTAACAATCTTGATGACATCGCAGTCCTTGAGGACATGTTTGTCACCAATTCTCATGTTCGTGCGGGCATCGATTGCATGGATGAAGGACTCCATCAGGTCTGTGTGAATATATCCTGCGAACTCCTTTGCTGTGGTTCCTTCAGGCACCAAGAACACGTCAGGGAGTACATTGCCATCTCCATCTGATAGCGAACCGACATCATGGACTGGATAGACTGTAATCATTTTCAGGAAGTCGAACACCGCCTTATTCAGGATGTTCTGTACCCCGGTGCCACCATACTTGCTGAGTATCTCAGACTTCAGTTTGTCAAGCTGTGCCAACTCAGACTCGCTCAGGGCATCCGGCTTGAGCACCTCGAAGTCATCATCTCCCGGAACGTATCTAATGACTCCCTTCCTCTCAAGGTCCTTGAGTACCTTCTCTGCCAAAGCACTTACGGCTACTACCAGATAGTCCGGAAACGTCTCCTGCAATCTCTTGAAGTTCTCCTCCGCCCCCGGCCTGTCTATCTTGTTGGCTGCAATGATGATCGGCTTAGCTGTGTGCCAGATGAGAGAGGCAAATGCCTTGACCTCATCATCGCTCCACTGGTCGGCGGCCTCTGCTTTCAAACCGGAGTCTCGGATTGCCATCAGGATGTGTTTCCTCGCAATCTTCAACCCGGATAGCTTCTCTAGGAGAATCTCGTCGAGCTTAACGCCCTCTGCCCTGACTCTCCCCGTCACTCTTCTCCAGTCCTTCTGGATTATTCCAAGTAGCCACTGAGTAATCTCGTCCTCGAGGAACTTCACGTCTTCTATTGGATCGTACGCGCCCGTAGAAACCTCTTGGCCTTCAGCATCCAACGCGCCACTGGCATCCACAATATGGATCAACACATCGGCCTGCCTTAAGTCGTCCAGAAACTTGTTGCCCATCCCTCGTCCTTCATGTGCACCAGGTACGAGACCCGCGACGTCAATCAGCTTGATAGGTACTAGCCTCACACGATTCACGCAGAGTGAGTTCTGTGGATTGTCCTCAACGTCAAATCCTGCGCACGCGCAAGGAGTCCTCACATGGGTCACTCCAACATTGGCGTCAATCGTGGTAAACGGATAGCTTCCTACCTTGAAGTCTGTCATACAAGCCGCATTAGTGAATGAGGTCTTACCGCATGACGGCTTTCCTACGATGCCCACGCTGAATCCCATTTCGACACTCTCCAAGCATTCCGAACGTAGTTCTCACTTCCAGATTAAACTGTTCAGGTATTGGTCGGACCGCTTAGTTTTTATGAATCAGGATTCATAATATTAGTGTAACAGAACCGTCACTGGATGTGAAGATATGACTAGAATCTGTGTGACATCTCAAGGCGACAGTCTGGACGCCGCTGTCGACCCTCGCTTTGGTCGATGTGCCTACTTTGTTATTGTAGACCCTGATTCAATGCAGTTCAGAGCCGTTCCAAACAGTGCTGCTGGGGCAACAGGGGGGGCAGGAATCAAAGCGGCTCAGATCGTTGTTTCGGAAGAAGTCAATGTCGTGGTAACTGGAAGCGTTGGACCAAACGCATACCCCTCACTACAGAATGCCGGTGTTGCGATTGTGAGCACTAGCCAGGGAACCGTAAGAGATGCCATTGAACTGTACAAGAGTGGTTCGCTCAACACAGTCACAACACCTGGCCCTTCACATGTGGGCTTGGGTGCCGGCATGGGTCGAGGCGGTGGTTGGGGACGTGGTGGTAGAGGCCGTGGCGGTCGTAGAGGAGGATTCTGAATGAAAAGGAGAATACTGATTCCAACTGAGGATCCAAACGGAAGAACCGTCGCCAGTCATTTTGGACGTGCACCCTATTTCACAGC
>JBHLOD010000204.1:0-4108 GCA_048940825.1 Promethearchaeota archaeon
CTGACCTCTGGTTTCTGGTACTTGAGTGCCACCGCAACACCACTTGCCAAGCCACCTCCTCCCACAGGCACTGCCACAGTATCAACATCAGGCAACTCATCAATAATCTCGAGTCCGATTGTTCCTTGCCCGGCGATTACGTTCTCATCATTGAAAGGATGAAGGAATGTAGCACCGGTGTCTTTGGACTTTTCGCGAGCATGAGCTAATGCATCATCGAATGTGATTCCGTGCAGAATCACGTTCGCCCCGTAGCCTTGGGTTGCCTGAATCTTCGCAACAGGGGAGAAAATGGGCATTACTATTGTCGAGTCAATTCCCAGGCGTGTTGCCGCATAGGCCACACCTTGTGCGTGGTTCCCTGCTGACGCAGCTATCACTCCGGCCCTCTTCTCAGCTTCCTTCAGTTGCGACATTGCGTATGCCGCGCCTCTCACCTTGAAGGAGCCCGTCTTCTGAAGATTCTCCAACTTCAGATAGACATTGCCACCACTCATCTGGCTGAACGTGGTTGAACGATCGAGTCGAGTTATATGTTTGATACCTTTGAGTACCTCCCGAGCGTCCAAGATTTTCTCGAAGAGTGCCTTGTACTTCTTCATGACACACCGCAGACAGGTCTGTGGCTGTCTCTGATAATACTTGCCTAGAGAATCGAAACGCATTCGACAGTCTAGAAGACTCTCTCATTGATCTCGATACCGCGCTTTCTTATCTCCTCAATGAACGCAACCGGAGGGACTGCCACTTCTGGGGGAAGAACTCCTCGCTTGTTGATCGCTCCGCTCGCACTCATGGTAGCCACAGTCGTGGCCGGGAAAGCGGTTGTTCGCATCATCGAGGTCAGGTCTGATTCTTCGTCGAATAGGTCAATCACTTGATACTCAACAGTCTTGGGTGCCCCATCTTTCTCACCCTCAATAGTCACCCTGATGAGAGTAGCATCTTTCCCCGTGGGGGGGAGGTTGCGTTCGAGAAGTCTTTCAAGCACGATACGGGGGGCAACCTTCACCCCATCAAAATCCTCTTCTTCGCTACTCATGAGTCCGAGCTTGAGGAAAGCATACATCTTCTCTGCGTGTCCAGGATAGCGGAGCGTCTTGTAGTCAAGATTCCGTATCTTGCCCTCGTAAGTGACCGGCAGGGTTGAGGTACCACCACTTGTGTTGAACGCCTCAAGCCTCCCGAAAGGCTCGGGAAAATCTAGATGCTCAATCCCAATAAGGGGATCCTCTAATACAATCTTACCGTCCCGAAGGACCCTGCAGGGTTCTACATATTCGTTGATTAATCCTTCAACAGAAAAGATTAGAGCATAGTCGAGGGGTGGCTGCGGGTTCTGCTGAAGGCCACCCACTCGCATCTTGACATTCTCGACTCCTGAGAGTTGGTCAATCCCAGCCTGCACCAAAACATTCGTCATTCCTGGTGCCACTCCGCAATCAGGGACAACAGTGATTCTAGCATCTTTCGCCCTCTCATCAAGCTCCATCTGTTTCTCGACCACCCATAGGTTTCCTCCGAGGTCACACATGTGCGTGCCAGTTTCAATAGCGACCTCAGTGTGCAGCAGATTCACTGTGTAGCTGACTGCGCTCACAACGGAGTCCACTTTCGAGAAGACCTGCACCAGTTGGTCGCGTTTTCGAGCATCCAACTTCTCGGCCGAGAACTTGGAACCCATATCACGTGCCAATCCCTCAGCTGCGCTACTGTCAATGTCAGCGACAATTACTTGCTCAACAGATTCATTCCTTGCTAGATCGAATGCGGCGCCTCTGCCCATCAGGCCGGAACCGACTATTAGGACCTTCATCTCGGATCACCGCTACTCATTGATAGGCTGTCCGGGAACCGGACTGGTAGAAAACACTACCGATATGAGTGTGGCAATCTCTACGAGTTCCTGTCGTCAGACCTCTCGAGAGAAGATGGGTTGGGCAGAAACAAGTTTCGGCAACAGAAGCCTTTGCTTGGGGGCAAAGTGAGTCTTCTCAGCTATTTCCTCTCCAAGCTTCTTGACAGTCATGGATACTTGGTCGCCTTCCTCTCTTCGTCGCACCGCCAACTTCCCGCTCGTCTGTTCCTTTTCACCAACCACACAGATGTAGGGAATCCACAACTTCTCTGCCGCACGGACCTTCTTGGCAACAGTCAATGACCTATCATCTATCTCATATCTGATTCCAAACTTGTCGAGTTCTTTGCCAAGCTTGATAGAGTATTCAATTAGGCTTTCGTCAACAGGAACCAGTCTTACTTGCGAGGGAGTCATCCAGAGTGGTAATTTCGGCTTGTTGCCCTTTTGTTTGTCCTTGTACGCCTGCTCGAGAACTCCGTACAGAATCCTCTCAATTGAACCCGAGGGTGATGTGTGGAGAATCAGTGGGTATTTCTCCTTGCCATCCTCGTCCACGTATTTGATGCCAAACCTCTCTGCGTTCTCAACATCGATTTGACATGTGGCTAGACATCCCGACTTCTCCTGGGAGTCTACTATGTTCCATTCACCCTTGAAGATAAAATAGGCGTATCTCTCATCAAAGAGCTCAATCATGACCGGCTTCCCTATTCTGCGTACAACAGCGAGCGCAAACTCCTGGTTCTCTTCAAAGAATGACCTCAGAAACCTGAATGAAACCTCATAGTCCACTTCCAGCTCACACGTCAACTTGTCAATGAACTCCAGCTGATTCATGACTGATGCCTTGGCCATCTCAATATCTGCGACAAACTCATGGATGTCAGGCATGGTGAAAGCACGTAGTCTCCTCATCCCTGCCAGCTCCCCGCTTTGTTCTCTTCTGTAGGATGGTGCGATCTCGAACATCTTCAATGGAAGCTGTCTGTGAGAAACAACGGCCTGGGAAACAAGGAGAAACTGGCCAAAACATGCTGAGAATCGAGCAAAGTAGTCGCGTTCGCCGGATCTCACCACATATTGGCGGGACGGGAACCGCTGGAGGTATGACTTCAATGATGGATGCTCATAATCATAGATGAGAGGAGTCTGAACGATTTGTGCCCCATAGTCAAGCATCTCGGCGGTAACTCGCTGTTCGATAGCTCTCTTCAGAGTAAGCCCACGTGGTGGCCATCTGAAGTTGCCCGAATCAGACCCCGGCTCATAGTCGACAAGCTCCAGCTTCTGCATCATCTCAATGTGTGGGGGAGGCTCCTGTGCCGTTCGGTCCTTGGCTGTTTCGTACTTGACGTAGAGCTCGAGCTCCTTGTGCCCTGAATAGTCATACTTCTCATAGTCGGTCAGGCTGCCATCAGGCTCCATGATATGGAAACTCGATTTGGCCGCCTCTTCGGCTTCAAGGGCCGTCAGATCCTCGCCTACGGTAGGTTCCGTGACCCGGACCTTTCTGGTTTCCACGTCGAGGTCAAGTACTTTCGAACGCTCGGCCAACGGATGCCCTTTACAGTGAAGTGAGAATGACTTGTACCAGCCAAAGGGAACTCGAACTACCTCGTAGCCGCGTTTCTCAAGGTCAGTAGCCACATTCTTCAGGAGCTTCAGGGCGGCACCTGGTGGAGAAGGATCTTCTGAAAGGTGCACCCATGGATATACTACTATGTTCTTCTCCTTGACCTCTTCGGCCGCTTCTGCAATCATATCGGCAGTCATCTGCGAAGCTGTCTTGAGGTCCTTCTGGTCGCTGACTTCTGCCGCAATGAAATTGACAAGAACCGAGTCCTCAGTGGAGAAGGACTTGGATTCAACTTTCTCGGCGTTCTTGATTGCCTTTCTCTTTGCTTCGTACGAGAAACCATCGCTATGAATCTGCAGCATTCGCATTTCCGAAGCCTCTTCGATACGACACACTCGTTCAGCACTTAAGCTTGGCGAAGCGTGAAACACTACAGAAAGGACTTCAAGGCCGCGAGTGCAACGGCAGACTTATGTGTTTCACTATAGTTAATGGCTTTCATGAAGAAGTATGATTTGATAGTGATAGGATCAGGTGCGGGTCTCAACCTTGCTTCTCCTGCCTATCAGTCTGGGATGGAGGTGGCCATTGTTGAGAATGGGCCAATGGGAGGCACATGTCTGAACCGAGGTTGTATTCCCACGAAAATACTGACATACGTCGCTGACATG
>JBHLOD010000205.1:0-4102 GCA_048940825.1 Promethearchaeota archaeon
CCACTCGGAATGAAGGACTCAAACTTCTCTGTGACCGATATGCAAAACACTCCCAACCATGCCAAACCCTACAAGATTGACTATCAGAAAGAGGAACTCGACATAGTTAGGTGCGACTTCGTGATTAATGACGCTGTATCAGGCGCTGGATGCATCAATGCAAGTGTTGATGACATAGGCAAGTGGCTGGCGTTCCATCTGAACAGTGGCAAGGCTGGCAACAAGCAACTTGTGTCACCAGAGAACCTGAGAATGACCCACGACCCGGTCATCATAGACTCAGCGCAAGGCTTCCTCAGCACCTACATTCCTGACCAGAAATGGTTCCGGATGAATACCTTGGCACTTGGTTGGGGCGGAGCGATCTATAGAGGGCTCAGACTGGCATACCATCCTGGTGGCATCGACGGTTCATCATCACTCATGACCTTTCTGCCTGATGAGAACGCAGGAGCCGCGGTCATCGTCAATCAGACCAACTCCTACCTTCCGTACGCCACATTGTACCACCTACTGGACTCCATTCTGGGACTAGACCCTGTTGACTGGAACAAGGTAATGAAGACCATGGAGGATAGCGAAACCAAGGCGGTAAAGGAGACCGGCGAAACATCCCAAGAACTAAGGAAGAACGATACCCAACCATCACACAGTCTTGAGGAATATACAGGAACATATCATCACCCAGGCTATGGCAGATTCAGAGTTCGCGCAGAAGACGACGGCCTCAAGGTGGCATACGGGACCACAGACATACCCTTGACTCACTATCACTATGACACATTTCAAGTTGAGATTGAACGGTTTGACCTCAAAGAACTCCTCACCTTCCAGACAGACTCCAACGGTGAAGTCTCTGCATTTGCCGTGAAGACTGAGGGCACACTCCCACCAGTCTTGTTCAAGCGACTTCCGGATGAACATCTCAGGGATAAGAAACTCCTCAAGAAGTTGGTCGGGAAATACGATGTAGCTGGACAGATAGTAGAGATCATCCTCAGGGGGGACGACGCGATTGCCGCCGTACTATCTGGACAACCTGCAATTGACCTCGAACCAGTAAGAGGGATGAGATTCAAGACTAAGGGCTCGGACCGCTTCAGCATCACGTTCAGGAAGGACGAATCTGGGAATGTTTCAGAGTTCCTCTATTCAGAGTTCGGACTCGTCGTCCCTGCAAAACGTATCTCCTAGAACAGAATCGCCTCCAAATCCATTCTAGTAGAGAGTGTTGAACCACCATACTCTGCACTGCAGTCTGTGATCCTCTGGTTTTCCGAGATTATTCCGTCTACTCAGTTTCTGTTTCATCCATATTCGAGTTTGCTCTGTGGCGCAAGCCTGCCTCACGAGTCAAACTTGGCCTCTTGTCCTTGCGCAAGAGAGCAATGGTAAGCACCGCCACCCATAGCATGTAACCATAGACCATAATTCGCTCTACAAGCCCCACCCACGGCGTTGCCTCTCCTGCTTCAACCTGGGCGACCCCCAAGAAGGGCAAAGCCCCTAGCAGAAGGTATACAAGGATTGTTCCGAGTGAGTAGAAACGGAACTGCTTTCCGAATGCAGTAGCTGCGAACCCCAATGATAATAGAATAACAAGTACTGTCACACCCGCGATGATTTGGTGCATGGTATTGGTGAGCGCTGTCGTGGGCTCATCTGGGTTCATTGGAAATAATAATCCCACAAGACCAGCGACCACGTATCCAATCAGCAGACAGCCCGTGATGCGGAGAGCGCGCTTCTCTCCAGCGGATTCCCAAACGCCCAATGCGAATCCAGCGACAAGAGCATTGTACACAGAATAAAGCGAAATGACAAATGCCCTTGAAGGCGCGCCGATAGCGCTTAGTTCACTTATGTATTGAGAGGTAAAATCATAGTTGTCCCATAGCAGACCACCGAGCATATCAGTACAGAAATAAAGAATCGAAGAGATGATACCACAGATGAGCGAGAGCCTTCGCAATCTCTTTGTAGTTTCTACCATCTCGAATCCCGACGGTTGCTGGCGGATGGTTCCTGTCATGAATCCGAGTACAAGTTTGTTTCGCCAATCGAGCGATACATTGCAGCACACAGAGCGTCGTTTCTTGGATCCGTTGGAAATGATGTACCCAATCCATTGAGGACATATCCATATCCTATCTCATATTGTGGATCAGCGAATCCAAATGAGCCCCCTGTACCTGGCATCCCATATGCGCTGGGAGGACGTAATGGGTCCTTCGGAAGGGACCTTGAGAAACCAAGCGAGTAGCATGTATTTGTCTTTAAGGCCACATCTCGAAATCCATGCAGTGGAACTATAGGCGGCGCCTTTAGTTCTTGGAGCGTTTCCTCTCTCACCCCTAGCTCCTTTCCACCTGCTGCGAAAACACCATATGCATGAGCTATTGCACGAGCTGTTCCTACTCCTCCTCCTGAAGGAACCTCGTAATTTCGGGTATAGATTTGATTTTCATCAAGACAAAACTCAGTTCCCACCAACGCACGACGAGCCGCTGAACGCGGATTCATCGCAGCGAGAATAAAACAGATTGGTGCAGAGCGCATGGCTGAAATGCCGAATTTGGGTGATCTTAGAGTGGCAAGTTTCGTATTCGGAATATCTTCAGGAAGTCGAATGTAGAAGTCAAGACCTAGTGGAGTGGCGATTTCATCCTGGAAATATTGTCCTAAGCTGCGGCCTTTGGAATCAACACGGCGCAGAAGCTCACTCTGGTAGAAGCCTAGAGTCAGAGCGTGGTATCCATGCCGTGTTCCCGGCTCCCATGCTGGCTTCTGCCTGGCTAGGACCCCTGCTAAGCGGTCGAGGTCTGCTATGACCTCCTTGTCGCCTAGTTCATCGAATGCAAGGAGTCCCGCCTGATGTGCAAACAGCTGCCGGATGGTAATCTTGTCCTTGCCCTGTTGGGCAAATTCAGGCCAATACTTTGAAACAGGTTCATCGTAGTCAAATAATCCCTGCGAATGAGCAAGTGCCATTGCAAGAGCCGATAATCCCTTCGTGGTCGACCAAACGAGCACCATGGTATCTTCTTCCCAAGGCTCTCCGGTGGCCTCATTTCTGATGCCGCCCCATAAATCGACTACTTTCTCTCCTCGGTAGTAGATACAGCAAGCGGCACCAAGCTCATTGCGGAGCTCGAAGTTCTCAACAAAGGCTTCACGAACAGCTTCAAAACCAGGCTTGACCAAACCTGACACTTCACTGCTATGAGTCAATGCGATTCACCTTGGGCGGCGGTGCTTCGCGTACCTTTAATATACCTTTAGTCAGTTTTCGGCGTACACAGACGAAAAGAAGTGCCATAGCACCCCAGTGTTCTCATTTTCTGCAATGAGGTCCATTAATTATGAATTCGCGAAGGCAGGACTCGGATGCAATGTCCGAAGATTCGGGTGATGCTGTTACTTTCAGGGAGATCACTCGCAAATCCACTAGACCCATAGAACTTCTCAATAACCTCGCACCAAAACACCGGATTTACGGACTGGTCGAGATCGATGTCACCAATGCTAGGAACTTCATCTCAGAAAATGAAGCAAAGACCGGAGAGAAGCTATCCTTCACTGGCTGGGTGATAAAGTGCGTGGCCCAAGCCATCAGCGAGCACAGAGAAGTCCAAGCCATGAAGAAAGGGAAGAAGAAGTTGATCGTCTTCGACGATGTCGACGTTGGGATTATTATCGAACGACGGGTGCAGTCCGAAAGATTCGCTACCGCATACTGCGTGAGGAAGGCGAACGAGAAGAGCTTCAGGCAGATTCATGATGAGATACGCCAGGCCCAGAAGAGTGACATCAGTGAGGACAGTGGATCTGGTGAAAGACTTCCTGCGTCCGTCAGAGTCTTCTCACGCCTGCCAGACCTACTTAAGAAGCTCTATTGGAGAAAGATAAGGTCGGACCCCTTTCTTAGGAAGCGTCTAATGGGCACAGTCGCAGTCACAGCGGTAGGGATGTTCGGGAAGGGCGGGGGATGGGCCATCCCAATCGGTTTGCACTCTGTTGTTTTCGCACTGGGCGGAATCTCCAAGAAGCCGAGATCTCTGGTAGACCCAGCTGATGTCGGCGAATTCCTCTGTCTGACTGT
>JBHLOD010000206.1:0-4102 GCA_048940825.1 Promethearchaeota archaeon
GTGCAGTTCAAAAACGTGACTCGCACAGTACCTAGAGTTGTCAAGATTGTGGGTTGTAATGCGATTGCTTCCATCCTTTGTAGGTTTTTTCTTCATATTGAAGGTCGTTCCCTCAAACCACTCTTCACGATCTGTAGCCTCTTTGCAGTTTACATTACGAACTACGCTCAAACTTCAGGGGAGCGCAAAGGGAAGGCTGGGAAAGATGAAGGCTATAGCCAATGAAGCTGGCAGAAGCATGAAGCACAGACACCAATCAAATGGGGTGCTTGGGCTATAGTATGGATCCATAAAGACAGGTGTTGATGATTCCGTAGCTGGTGGGGGATTTGCCCCCTTGAAGAGGGCTGCATAGCCCTCACTCTTGAAGACCAAGGACGAATCCAGACCCCATTTACTCCCCACAAACAATCTCACTGGATCCTTCCGGATTATGTACAGGCCATTGATGAGAAACAGGGAAACCTGAACAATCAGAACTGAAATAACAAAGACCGCTCTCAGGTAGGGCTCCGACCAAGGAATGGTGGGTTCATACCAGAGGAAGTCTTCTTCATACACTCGCGTCCATACGTGTCGGTTGACAGACAATAGTATGACGACCAAGATTGATAGTATCATGGGCACACTATACTTCTTGAGCCGAGAAGAGAACTCTTTGTTGGGAATGGCGCTGCAGTCAGGGCAGAGAAGGAAGTCAATGGTCTTCCATGCCACCCGCCAGTATTGCATTCCGTCGAACTTGTGTGAAATGGTCTGGAAGTCATAGTCTTCAGGTCTGCCGCAGCTGACACACGCTTTGGGCCAGACAATGTCAGGTGGACTGGGTTTCACTATCAATCGGTACTCAGATGGTGTCGCGTAGATTATTTCCAAGCAGATTTGGCATTCAAGAACGTGGTCGTTAATCCACTTCACTCTGTGCAGTTCAAGACTTGACTGGCAAAGAGGGCATTTCACAGGGATAGCCAAACTCGCACGGGGCTCATGGGTTTCTCTTTGGTCATGGGCCGCAACCATCTTTGGTTCGGAGGTTGTTATCTCCACCTGGCCATGGCAGTCTTGACATATGAACATCTGAGGACCAATCCAGGACACCTTGTCTAGTTTGAGATTTGCTTGACAATGAGGGCAATCCGCGGCTATGACGAAGAATGATTCAGGCTCGTAGGTCTTGTCGTTGTCATGATCTGTGAGCATCTCCTTCTCAACCCTCGCGCGTATTGCTCTCTCATTTTCCACACTTCCCCCAGGCTCGGCCCCAGAGGTAAGTACAAAGATTGAGCTAATCAAGCAAACAAGAAAGCCAAAGACAATCGAAAGGAACATCATTGCGAAGCCTAGAGCCTCGCCAAGCCCCGCCGCCACAAATACAACGATGGAGAATATTGCGACGACGCACATGAATAGGGACAACTCGGCTATTGTCTTAAGCCACCCGTTCCCGCTCAGCTATGGCACCTGTCTGAATCTCCATTTCATTTCGTATAAACTATCTGAATAGACTCCGGCGCATGAAGGGGTGAGCACGTGCTGTAGAGATGCTAGGTATTTGGCAACTAGCATTCGGACCAACCAAATGACGAAGAAGAAAACGATGGAAAGCGTGATTATGAAATCCCAGCTGAATTGCATCAGGAGTTCGAAGGTCTGGGATTGCTTCCATCCTTTGTGGGTCAACCTGACAATGGTTTCTAATCTTCTCTTGGTGTGCATCAGCTTTATTGGCAGTTTCTGCTTTGTACTGTTGAGGATAACTCGACGTGGGCATTGAACCAGATCAAGGCGAATCCAACATTGACACAGCTGTAGCCATTGAACGTGCCCTCGCTGTCGCCATGCTCGTTCCGCTATTAGCGTACTTACTTACTGGCACTTTCTATGGCTACGAGCAACTCGTCATGATCGTTGAAATCTCTCTGGGAATCTTAGGAATCTGGATTCTCTTGAAGAAGGGGGTCTTCATCCAGGAAGACTATGAACTAGAGGGCTCCAAGCAAAAGGAAATCCCAATTGGTCCTTGCGGCAACTGCGGTGAGGACTTCAGACATCCAATTCTGAGTGCAGATGGCAAGTATCGTTGTCCCAAGTGCGCAAAGCCAGTCGAACAAGCTGATGAGTTCTTTCGTTCGTAATGACTGCGTTCTACGTATTCTAGAGTTGTCAAAACGGGAAGGTGTAATGCAAATCCCTCCATACTGCTAAGGTCAATCTGACTTGTCTTTCCAGTCTGTGTTGGTCCTCACCCTAATGTGGGAGGATTGACAATCTCTCTGTACTCTTCCAACCACTCTCCATTCTTGATGCTGTTCCTGAGTTTCGTTACTCTCGTTTCGAGTAGTATGCCCCTTTCAGACAGCTGATTCGTTGTGGTCAGCGCCTCCTCCCTCAACTCCTCGGCCTTCTGATGGCTATTCCTTTTGTCATATACTACAGCTAGGTTGTTCAGAGCAGACACGATATGGACCATATACTGGTCCGGTGCCTTCTGACAGAGTTCTCTCCATATCTCTAGAGCCTTCTGAATGTGTTCTTCTGCCACAGACTGACTGCCGTTCTCAAAATGCGCAATACCTAGATTGTTCAGCACTGTTGCCAGATACCTCCAGAAAAGCTGAGGTGCTTTCTCAGCCAGCTTGCTTTGGATTGTGTGAGCTCTCTGAAGTGTTTCCAAGGCCTCAGAAGCACGTTTGGAGGATCTCAGAAGAATTCCAAGGTTGTTGAGGACTGCGGCCACCAAATCATGCAAGAGCACTGTTTCTGGCTTGTCATGTACAATCTGCTCCAAGATTTCGAGTGCTTCACGAAGCATCTTCTCGCTTGGCGATTCTTGCTCGTCCTCAGAGAGCAGTACTGCATAATTGTTCAGAGTTGCCGACAATCGGCCCAGATTTCTCTCTCGTGCTTGGCCTACGAGCTTCCTGCTAATCTCAAGAGATTCCTGATACATCTCTTCGGCTTGAGCAAAACTGCCAGATTCTGTGAGAAGCGCTCCCAGGTCACAAAGTGTCCAAGCCAAGGTGCGCAGTCGGTAGGACTCAGGAGCCCTCTCAACCAATCCTCTCATAATCCCGAGAGCCTCGCGATATGCGTCTTGAGCCTCTACCTGCCTGCCTGTCACACGGAATATTGAGGCAAGGTTATTGAGAGAGAGCGCCAGCGCCTCATCATATACCACGTCCTCCTTTTTCGCCGTCCTGTGAATCTCAACAACCTCTCTGGCTATTTCCTCAGCTTCCTCCATCCTATCTGTCGTTCTTAGTATCTCTCCAAGGTTCCAAAGACTACTTGCCCTGTTGAGGGGTTCTTTGCTGGTTCTGACCAGCTCCCGATACAGCTCCTCTGCTTCAGGAATGTCACCTGAAAGGAACAGAGCCAAGGCCAGTCTGACTTGAGTATATGGGACCATGTGCCTGAATCGATCGTCGCGTTCTGCATCAGGCTTCTGAAAGTACGTCCTCATCAATTGGTCAGCCTTTCTCAACTTCTGCTTGGCCTCACTGAGTCTGCCAAGTGCCATCATGTGGCTGCCAAGAAAGAGATAGGTTGCAGAGTAGCTCAACTCAATTGGTATTCCTACAATGTACATCTCTGGATTGCTCTTCAACAGGCTCCTCCCTACCTCCAAGGCCTTCTGGAATGCTGCTACCGCTTCTGATGTTCTATCTGTCTGACTGTAGAGTCGACCAAGCCAGTGATGTGCCGCTGCGATTAGTCCTCTACCTGTCTTCCGGTCGGTCTTGGCTATCTCCTGTGACATGTCCAGTAGCTCTTGCAGCACGTGTTCAGCATCCGCAACCCTATCCAAAGACAAGAGTGTGAGTCCCTTCATCCCCATCAAAGCGGCTCGCCCCTCATCTGTTTCAATCTTTAGGGAATTGAGGTAGGTCATAATCTCATTAGCAGCCAAAACAAAGACGAGGTTGTCGACGTCTAGATAGATTTGCTGGAGGGTTTCTGCTGGGGACACTAATGCTTGGACTGATCTGGCGAGTCCAAGAAGTGTAACATCTGGTTTGTCATTATGAGCCTTCTCTAGAAGCCCCGCAACCTCCTTTGATATGACGTTGAGACGGTTCCCAATCTCGGCCCTGACAAGATC
>JBHLOD010000207.1:0-4092 GCA_048940825.1 Promethearchaeota archaeon
TCACCCCAGCGCAGAATCGATTTGGCTCTCCGGTACTTGGCTGTCGGAGCAACACGTTCTGCTCACAAGAACGCCAAATCATTTGAGGAGTGCCTTATTGACGAGCTCCTGCTCGCATACAAGGGCGATTCCGGCAGCTTCGCTATTGCCAGAAAAGAAGAACGCGAAAGAGTGGCACGCTCCGCAAGGTAGGACTATCTTTCCAATACGCTCTCTCCGATGTTTACTCCTTCTACTGGTACCTAGAAAGTGATATAGTGAGGGCTCTACGTAGCTGGCTGACACCCTTCCTAGTTCTCGTCGAACTTATGATGTGGAGGGAGCACTGAAGATGTCCAAGACCACCCTTGCATGGCTGGCAATTGTCCTGACAACCATGTTCTGGGCGACGTCTCTCATCTTTGCTAAGATTGTGTTCGATGAGATCACTCCAATCATATTCGTCACACTTCGATATACTCTAGCGTGTCCATTTCTTGTTGTGTTCATGGCCTTGTTGAGAAAGAGAGAACGTTCTGGGGTAGGTATCAGAGCCCATTGGCGTGTTATACTCGCCACAGGCTTGGCCGGTCCATTCCTCAATCAGATTTTGCAGTACATCGGTCTTGATCTGACAACTGCAGCGGATGCAATCCTCCTGCTCAATCTGAGTCCCGTGTTTGCAGTTATCCTAGCAGCACCCATACTGAATGAGGCGATAACCACCGAGAAGGTCAGTGGTCTGGTTCTGGCTACCTTGGGTGCAACCATGATAGTGATGAACACGACCCCAGACGATCCGTCGTTCACACCACTGCGTCTTCTTGGGAACATAGTTGTCATCGCCTCCACATTCTTCTTTGCTCTGAATGGCATAATAGGGAAGATTGGTGTAGGCTCGATAGACTCTCTTTCATTCACATTCTATAGCACACTGTCTGCTGTCCCTCTCCTATGGATTACTGCCGCACTTCTTGAAGACGTGGCAGTGCTGCTACACCTCAGTTTCACCGCCTGGCTTCTAATTCTCTGGGTAGGAGTCGTGAACACAGCGATAGGGTTTGCACTGTATTACGAGTCACTCAATCATATCGAAGCCTCAAAGGTACAGATTGCGCTAAACCTGATAGCTGTCTGGGGGGTGATGATGTCAGTCTTTGTCCTTGGCGAGTCAGCAACCGTTCTGCAGTTGTTTGGTGGTGCATTGACAGTTGTGGGCGTCATACTAGCACAGAGAGTGAGAAACGAGCCAGAATCTAGGAAGGTCCCACCATCTCAAGATACCGAAGAAGTAAGTCATCAGTAGACAACACCTACGATTCTGCCTTATTCTGTCACATGCCGGTACCATGCTTATTCCATCTCCCATTGAGTACATTCTCACTCGCTGGAGGTTTATCCACAGTGTCAACAGACATTGACAACATAAAGAAGACCGTGAACGCGTATATTGATGGAGTTACGAACAGAGTCCATAGTCGATTTCTTGAGTCGTGGAACCCCGATTCAAGAATGAGTTTTCTAAGAAATGAAGAGATCTATATCGTACCACGGTCATTCTGGGAAGAATGGTGCCAAAGGCCCAGCGAAGACACAGTCTTGAGCAGTGAAATCAAGTCTATCGATATGACTGGGACAGTGGCTATGGCGAAGGTTGAAGTTGTGAGAGAGAGTGCTGATTCAATACGAACGCTAACCGACTATCTCACTCTGTTGAAAGTCAAGTCAAACAAATGGGAGATTATCAACAAGTCCTTTCACGCGGAAGCTGTTTCAAAATGAGCTGACTGATTACAAGGGCCCAGCCACGGGCAGACCGCTTACCAAGGCGGTCTATCCTCACGTTTCTTGATTCTAATGGCTCCAGTCGTTGATTTGCTGTCCTCTGCCCCCGTGGAGATGGAACCAGGCATGGATGTGTGGGGCCAGAGAACTGACTAGTTTGTTCTCTGCCTTCTTCAGATGCTCTTGAAACGTCGTTCGTGCTACCTCATTCTCCGCCGCTATTGTCTGAATGTCAGAGTCCCTTGGGAGCTTGTAGTAGCCATGTCTGTAGGCAGTGAGCAACGCATCCATCTGTTTCTCAGTCAGGTCTGAGAACAAGGTGTCCGCCGTGAATGTCATAGAGCTACCAGAGAATCCATTGAAGACCACCTTGCGTAGAACCACCGGAAAGAACGAGTGGTCCTTGAACTGTTCGAGAAGCGTGTTTATGTCATCATGTCTAAGCGCGATTATCCTATGGTACTCCCACCCCTTTCGGAAGACAATTGGCATTATTGGTAACAAACCAGTTTCTTCAACGCTTCTCCCAATCATGTCTTCAATCCCACATGAGCAGGTTCTGGTTATTAGATGGACCTTGTGCCCGTCAGACATCTCTTCGATGACATCTGTTATTCCAGAGATGGTGTTGACCACCCTTGAGTAGTCCTTCTCTGTGCCTCCCATAAGCTCTATGACTTCGCGTCCATTGTTACACCATTTGAGAATCCTGATTGACGGGAATTCTGATGAGATGTTTCCGAGGGTGCAAGCATGCCTGACCTTGAAATCCAGTTCGAACATTGGCATGAGTTAGGCTCACCACGTACACACTTCAATCATGACACGTCATATGACGTTTGCGGTGTTCTCTGATGAGTCCTTGATGTCAAGAGAGCCCATCTTGCCGCGAGTTACGCAGCATCCAGAAAGAATATGACCCATGCATAACACACATCGGAAAGAGGTCAAGACGATGCCAGAAGATCTTCAAGTTGGAAATGTGACTGCCAAGAGAGGCAAGCTTCAGAAGGGAATCATCAAGGGTGTAGAACTCAATACAAACACAAGCATCGACATTCCTATTCTAGTGATGAATGGAGCGAAGGATGGTCCGACACTACTTGTGGTTTCAACCCAGCACGGAATTGAGCTTCAAGGTGCTGAGGTCATACTCAAGATAATGAGAGAGAAGATAGACCCATCGGAGCTCAGAGGGGCAATCATCGGAATCCCTGTGGAAAACCCCCTGGCCTATATGCATCATCAATACCTGTCTTGGATAGACAATCTTGATCTGGGCGGTGGAGGCAGTGCAAGCCCTTTGACCGCTGATCAGCCCTACGGCACTGCAACAGAGAGGCTAGCGTACGCGCTTTGGCAAGAGGCCTGGAGCAAAGCTGACATGGTCATCAATATTCATTGTAACACAAGGCCAGACTCTTTGTTCTTTACAGAGATCAATGTCATGAACCCAAAGACGAAAGAGAGGCTTGAACGGATGGCCGAGGCATTCGGGGTGACAATGGTAATAGACCGCACACCATTCAATGAGGACGGCCCTCCCACTCTAGTCAATCTCGCTGCCCAGAATGGAGTTCCAGATATTCTGGTGGAGCTAATAGACGGCAGGTGGATTTCTGAGCCATCCACGACCGTTGGTGTGAGAGGCATCCTCAACATAATGAAGGTCTTTGATATGATTGATGGTGAGATTGAGCCACAAGAGGGTATCGTAGTAATCCCGGGCCCATGCAAATGGGAGGGCATTGTTCGGGCGAACCGAGGTGGTCTAATCCGGTTCCTGAAGCCACCAGGTGATTTCCTGAGGAAGGACGAAGTGTTCGCTGAAATCTATGACCTATACGGAGATGTTCTTGAGGAGGTAAAGATGCCAATGGACGGCTATATCTGGGCCTATCCGTGCGGTGATATTCTTGGTACTCCAGGCAGCATGCAGACCGTCCAGACTGGTGCCAATGTGGCCTACGTCTTCACTCAGGAGAAGGAGTGAACACTTCTAGTAAAATCATCCGCGAATTAGGTGAGACAAATGAGAATGATGAGAGCGATCAAAGACCATGAAAGTGAATTCACTACTCCGTTGGTAATCAAGAATGGGGAGTTAGTTGAAGGCGAAGAGAGAGAAACCGAGTGGGAAGGATGGCTATTCTGTAGGAATAGCGCAGGAGTTGAAGGGTGGGTCCCGAAGGCGTATCTGAAACCAGAATCAGGCTCGAATCGATTTCTCTCACTTAAGGACTACAACGCACGAGAATTGGCAGTTCAAAAGGGAACTGAACTAATAGTCCTCAGTGAGGAGAGTGATTGGGCATGGGCTCGTACACC
>JBHLOD010000208.1:0-4073 GCA_048940825.1 Promethearchaeota archaeon
GAGAAGGAGGTGGCCGGTGATATGTCTAGCAGTTGGCTCATGAAGACACGGCAGATGTCCGAGGCAGGCAAGGAACTAATTCTGCGAGAAGCACTGGCAACCCACCTTAGAAGTACGAGAGATCGTCAGATGTTCTCGCAGATTTCTCCCAATGAACGACCCGCTGGAGAGCTATTGGCCGCTTTCGCATCTTTCTATCTTCAGAGCTATTTGGGAGTCAGATTGCACACAATGGATGAGGCCAAGGACCTATCTATTGAGGAACAGGAGCAGAAGGGCGAAGAAGACAGAGAACAACTTGAGCGTGAAATCATCCATCTACTTGGTAGGCGATTCCAAGACGAGGTCTTCACAGAGAGAGTCGTGAGCGAGTTTGTAGTCAGATTCTGTGATGAACTTGGATCTCATGATCCATCCAAGCCTGAAACTATCAGTAGAACGCAGGAGTTGATTCGTGAGTATCTTGCGATGATACCCCAAGACTCCTCAACAAACCACGATGTGGACTTCATCAACCGAGTAACGTCTCTTGACTCAACGCAACGACAAGAATTGTACAACAAAGCATCAGGTCTCAAGGAAACTGCCCTCTCTCTCAGAGATGAAGTCCTACGAGAGCATGACTCAGAAGTGATAGAGATATCAGTTCTTAAGGAAGGCTTGAAACGCATCTGGGGCGCACCCCAATACGCTTCTGCTCACGTCTCTGAATCTATGGTCTTTCCTGCAACTATGGCGCAGATAGCTTCCGATGTTGCGAAGCAATTCTGCAAGGGGCCCAAGGAACTGTCTATTATCAAGAAATCCTACGAGATTCGCCTCAACATACTCGGAGCCCTGAGGTCGATAATTGACCGCCCAACAACACTAGATGAGATGGAGAGCGTCCTTGTGAATGCAGCCTCTCAGAACGTGGCGTCGGCGATTCAGGAGATGCCTGATTTTCCTTTCGAAATCATGTCACAACTAATACAGATCCCGGTAGAGGACATTGAATCAGCCTTCCGGCGAAAGGGGTTGACAGACTCAGAGGACATCGTGAAGGGCCTACTCACAACCAAAGCACCCGCTGATGAAGAGGCTCCTGAGTCTGAGGTTGATGAGGTAGAGATGGAATACCTGGAACGTTCCATAAAGGCCATAGATCGCCTGGAGAACACCCTTGAAAGACCCGTCAAGGGAATGCTGCGCTCGAAGGGTCTCAGGGCTTCAGAACTCGACAAGTTCACTATCCAGACGCTCACAAAGGATAGAGATACTCTGTTGGGCTTTGAGCTTCAAGTATTGGAAGCGCTTGAGCAGAGAATGCGTGTCCCGTCCCCCGAAGATGTCAAGAGGCTTCTTGAGGCTAGAGAGAAGGTCAATCAAGGAGCCCTAAGCTCGATAGGAGTCACGTCGTCATCTTCTATGCTACAACATCGTCGTCATGAGGAAACAATAGCGTCTGTCAAGCTGGATCTTGCATGGCATTTCATGTCAAGCGTGATGACAAACCTGGCAAGAGTTGTAGAAACCTACATTCGTTCCAAGCAAGATCTTCTGCGAATCAAAGCGCTGCTGAAGAGCATCTATGAAGGTACTGAAACCGACCTCCAGGCACTTCGCGAAGAGATTCTAATTGACCTTGCCTCTGAAAGGATCTACGAGCTTAAGACAGTCTATCCCGACTTGGGGGCATCGGACATCTGTTCTTGGATGCATGCTCGTCTGTCAGATCAGGACATGGCCGCCGCAAAAGAGGAACTCGATGCTACACCTAGCCCAGTCTTCGAGGGAGTCATTGATACTCCGCTAGTGACGGATGCACTTGAGTTCGACAACTACGCCATCGCCTACGACATTATGCATCGATTCCTTAGAACCGAGCGACGCAAGAAGATGGCTAGGGAAGAACTTGCCGTGGAGGCGAAGATTGAGGAACAACGAATCGCAGAGAGCAAGAGGAGTTCCCTAGATGTACTGTCTTGGATTCACACTAAGAGCCAGACTGTCTTCAGGGCGATAGGTCGAGTCGGCCCAAAGGGGCTTGAATGGACCATGAATGATGACACCAAGTGTGCCAATCTGTTGGCCTTCTACGTTAAGACGAACAGGGGCCGCAAAGTGTGCTCGATGTGTGCGGAGGCCCCATCTGAGGGGAATTGCCCAACACACGGACGAGGTGAAATGGTCGCAGGAAACGACATGGAGAACCTTGCCGTATTCGTCATGAGTGCAATAACCGATATCAAACGCGGCCTCATTGGTTCAACAGCAGAGCCAATGAGCTTCAAAGAGGCCCGTGCGATGGTAGACCGAGAAATCAGCAAGCTGAAGAGAATCGGCAAGCTTACTCCCAAGACAATGTTGAAGAAGCTTATGCCCGGGGAGATTAACTACATTGTTGGACCCGCAATCGCGAAGATTGTGGGTGAGTACTTCAACGAATCGCTTAAGTACGCTGCAAGGAAAGCGGATTTCGCTTAGGGCTTCTCAGCTAACATGCTACCAGATATCCATTGAAGATACTCTGGAGAACCATCGACGACGGGAAGAACTATGAATTCAGGCACATCATATGAGTGATTGTCCATTATGGTCTTCCACAACTCATCTCGATTCTGCTTCATAGTCTTTATGAGCAGGATGGACTCCACCTCATCTTCTATCTTATCCTTCCACCAATAGATGCTCCGCACTCTCTCAACGATGTTGACACAAGCGCACACCTTGGCTTCCACCAATCTCCTTGCGAGAACTTCGGCCTCATTGGGAGGACATGTTGTCAATGCAAGGAAGTATTCTGTCATAGGAGACTCAAGAACACCAGTTGCCATAAACCCATCTGCAATGAGGAGTACTGAAACGCCAATCTTATTATCGCGCTCGACTCAGCATTCCGCAGGGTTAGGAAGATGAGTTCGAGTTCACCGGCAAGGCTTGCGGGATTGCTTGTCGTTGTCACACTCTTGGCGCCGTATTATTACATTGAACAGAGTCTGCTCGGCGGTTCAAGCCTCCGAATCGTAGCCCCAATTTGGTCCCTTGTTTCGCATTCCGGAGCGCAGTTTGTCTTCGAGTTCCCACTTGGCATGACCATGGACTACTCTCCAATGTGGGGACTGGGCATCCTAATGGCGCTCATTTCCTATTTCGCCGCAGCCCGGCGGGACATTTCGAAGAAGGGCTATGGCATAATGGTAGTCATTCTCCTAGCTATGCAGCTTGCGTATCATGTCGTTGTCTATCTCTTGGCGGCAGGGGGTCCACCTACGACATTCACGCCTCTTCCGATAGTGGCTTTTGTTGCCCTGCTTCTTACACCACTGATGGACCGCGAGCCGACAACGCCTTGGGAGTCGACATAAACAAACCAGTTTCGCTGGACTGACAGCATGAACACTTCGCATCCCTTACTTTATATGTGAGTTGCAGACCCGCATCGATTGCAGGGTGAATGCAATGACCAAGAGGTTCACACCTAGTGGAGTGATGCCTGCTCTTGTGACACCGTTCACTAAGGACGGTGATATTCTCGAAGAAGGTTTTAGGCAGGTAATCGAGTACACTATAAGCAAAGGAGCCACGGGGGTAGTACCGGCCGGCACCACGGGCGAATTTTCGTATCTACGTACAGAAGAACGCAAAAAGCTCCTCAGGCTGGCGGTTGAAGCGGTAGATGGCCGAGTGCCCGTTGTTGCCGGCACCGGGCAAAACAGTACACGGGCAACTGTTGCCCTGACTAAGTATGCAGATGATATTGGTTGCGATGCTGCACTGGTCATCTCGCCCTATTATCTCAGGCCCGCTGACAAGGGGTACTACGAGCACTTCGCGGCCGTGGCGACGCAAACAGACCTGCCTGTGATAGCATACAATATTCCCCAGTGTACTCTTGGGGTACTCAACTCCAATGTTCTGGAGGATCTCGCAGAACTAGACAATATTGTTGGGATAAAGGATAGCAGCGGAAACATAGGACACACATTAGAGCTAATCGAGAAGCTCAAGGGGAGAATCCCGGTTCTGATCGGGCATGATGAGTGCTTTCTTTCTGCCATTGCAGCAGGCGCCAGCGCAGCGATTCTGGCCTC
>JBHLOD010000005.1:0-17128 GCA_048940825.1 Promethearchaeota archaeon
CTTGCGAGAACGCGACAAATCGGGAAATCACTGTTCACATAAACATTGCGTCATGAATCCGAAGAACAGAGCCAATCATGTCACATCTATCACATCAAGAGGGTCTATTGCTTCTATGGTTTCACCCTCCTCTCTCAACCTGACAATTGCCAATTCGTATGCTTTCAGAACGTCTGCCTTTGTGATGAAGCCAACCATTACATTGGGTATTCTTGGGTCTACTACAACTGCATGCCCCTCGCTTCGTTCCAACATGACATGCAGTACACTGTCCATTGAGCTGTCCGGGCTAATATGTAAGAAGTCTGTACTCATCACATCCTTCACCAGTAATTCACAGTCATCATCTCTCTCGCAGAACAGATCTTCGGTAATCAGAGTCCCGACTACTAGACCATCAACGTCAACCACCGGGAATTTGGTGTGTTGCGTTTCATCGACAATTCGCAGGACTTGGTCTCTTGTCATCTCCGGATTTAGTGCAGTTGGGTTCTCTGTCATCACTTCAGCAACCTTGGCTTCTTTCAGTGCCCCAATGTAGAATCCTCTGCGTAGTCGCACTCCTCTTCTTGACAGTTTGAGAGTATAGATACTCTCCTCCTCAATTGAGGAGGCAACTAGGAATGAAGTTGATACTGCAATCATCAGCGGAAGAATCATCGAATAGTCGGTTGTCATCTCCATTATGATTACAATACACGTAATGGGAGCTCTCCCCGTGCCCGCAAACAATGCTGCCATACCAACCACTGCAAAGCCCACTGGTTGAGGTACCACTCCTGGAAGAAGAATTGAGAAAGCCGCTCCGAAGGCACCTCCAAGTGCTGTGCCAATGAAAAGGGTGGGAGCGAAGACACCGCCAGATCCGCCAGATCCAAGGGTCATGGCCGTAGCTAGCGCCTTTAGCAGTCCGAACACAATCAACGCTGCTAAGGATACACTCCCAATTAGAGCAGCGTCCATGAAGGCATAGCCTACGCCCATGATAGCGGGGAAGTATGGGTTGCCGTTGAAGATCCCAGCATAAGAGAAGGACCCCTCCATCAATATGACGATTACTGCAAGCAATCCAATCATCAGACCACCAATCACTGGAAGAATGTGCTTTGGAACCTTGAGTCGTTCGTACAAGTCCTCAATGGCATAGAAACCTCTAGTCCATATCACACTAGCGATGCCAAGCAGAACGCCCAACATAAGGTATAGTATGAGTTCAAAGTAGTTATTCAAGAATAGAATTGGAGCTTGAAACGATGGTTGTGATCCTAGAAGTGCGTTCGCGAGTGCAGTTGCGACAACAGAGGAGAGTATGACGGGTATAATAGAGAATCCCACTATCCCGCCCGCAATCACTTCAATGCCAAAGAGAGTTCCCCCAAGAGGTGCATTGAAGGTGGCCGCAATGCCTGATGCCACTCCACAAACAACCAAAGTCTTGGTCATTCGCTTGTCAAGCTTCAAGGCGCCTGCAACAGTTGAACCTACACCACCCCCAATCTGAGCGATAGGACCTTCACGGCCGCAAGACCCACCGGAACCGATGCATATCGCAGAAGCCAGACTCTTTAGAAGGGGAACTCTCATGCGTATCCTTCCTCCTCGAAATGAGTAAGCATCCACTATTTCTGGTACGCCATGTCCCTTTGCCTCAGGCGCATAGTTCTGTACTATGAACCCAACCAACAATCCGCCCAGTGCCGGTATTACAAACCAGCCCCAGATTCCGATTAGTTGTGGTACCAACACGAACAATGTGCTGGTTCCAAATATCAGCCATCTAAATCCAACTGCAACCAACCCCGAAACCACGCCAACAACTGCCCCAAGGCTATAGATTCGTACCTGTTGCCTCATGATTCCACTTTCTAGCAAATATCAGGTCACCTTCTGCTTAACACTGAAAACAAATGAATAGTAGTTGTGACTGCCAATACAGAACCCGGTTCGGTGGGATCGAAACAGTCTCGGAATTTCTGATGTTTTCAATCATCTCTTAAATATTCCCTCGTTGTAACTATATTAGAAATGTATCGATAGCATTCCAGAATGAGGTGCAGCGGCCCCGCAGCGTCGATCGTCCTTCTTCTCAGTGCTATCTATCATCTTTCTCAAAGCAGCGCCCTCTGGGGCTCCACCACCTAGTCTTAGGGCTGTTCCCGCCAGGGCCTGACCCATTTCGACATTTTGAGCACACTCACAGCAGTCCTACGACTGCTGCTGTGGCTGTGACAGACTCCAGAGACTGCTCGTCAACGTCCAATGACAGGACACATGAGCGTCTGGGTTCGTCCTCAGCGTTGGTTACTAGTCCCGGCTATTGCCATACCGGTAACAGGTCGCGGCAAACGACCCGACCCTACCCGCTGCAATAGAATCTGGAATGAGTTCTCGTAAAAACGTTGCGAAGTGATTACTTAGTGTCTAGATGAAGGCACCTGCTGCTCTCTTGATCTCGGTAATCTCTTGTAGAACCTCAACTTCAGAAGGCGTAAGATCATCCAAAAACTTCTTTCTCATGGCAAGAATATGCTTTTCAGGAACATCCGTATAGAGAATCTCGTCATTCTTGACCTGCCTACCAATTGTGGGGCCTCTGATGGATACCGCCACTTCCATTCCATTTGTTGCCTCGTCTATGGTTACACTTCTATCCTGAATCTGAAGAACGGTGCCAACACGTTTCCCCTCTGCATTAACTAACCCGGTTCTGGGTTTCAAAATGCCGTGAACTCGAACCCCAACTATGGCTGGGTCTTTGTTTCTGAACACATAGTCAGGCATCAGTTCTAGCTTACCTGGCCGGATTATTGAACTCAGTGACTCCGCCTTTGCCTGTTCCCTCTTCACAATTAGCCAGGCATTGTATTCATCGTAGAGTCGATAGATTACTTCGTTGAGGAATGTTTCGACTCCATACTCAGCTGCTAAGTCTTCAATGTCCGGAGCGAACTTTACGTTGAATCCAAGTATGACTGCGTTGAGGGGGTCCGTGTCTCCTGCTGCCATGGCCTCCACAACATCGCGTTTGACTATTGTTCCAACATCTGCTATCCTTACCGGGACATTACGGTCCTGCAGGAACTGTGTTACCGCCTCTAGGGAGCCAAGGGTATCTGTCTTAAGTATGACTCCCGAAGAATCTCTCTGTATCCGGATAGAGCTGACCTCGTCTCGTACTTTCTGTTTGATACCTTCCAGATTCTCGGCCCTGGTTACCGCATAGACAGGGGCACCGGCCACTGCCCCCTCTATGTCTGGCGCCACGATCTTAACACCTGCGGCAGCATGCACCTCCGAAACCGGAGTGAACTTCTCCTTTGGGTCTCTAATCTCATCCAATTCCTTCGGCTGCAGGAGGATCCTGATCTTCGCCACGATGACATCGTCAAGCCCGCCAACTACAATTGTATCGGTCTTCCTCAGGACGCCCTCATAGATGATAGTGTCCAGAGTGATACCAAGCCCCGTTTCTTCCCGAACCTCCAGAATGGCGCCCCTTGCTGGCCCTTCGACTATTCGCAGACGATCTTTCATATACTGCTGAGTCAGACCCGACAGAACCATCAATAGTTCCGGTATTCCATCTCCAGTCTTCGCGCTAGTTGGAACGATTGCAATGGTATTTGTGAAGTCTTCTACCCTATCGAATCTCTCTGAGTTGTATCCGTTTGCAGAAAGCGCTCCCACAATCTCGTATATGCGTCTGTCAATCTCGTTCTGCGTCGACAATGCTTGAGCCTGTATAGTCCGGGAGAGGCTCATCCCTTCTTTGTCACGCCAGCCCGGGACCTTGTCAAGTTTGTTTGCAGCGACAAGGAATGGAGTCTTACCGGACTGCAGAATCTTCAAGGACTCATAGGTCTGGGTGAGAGCTCCTTCGTTGACGTCCACAACGAGAATCGCGATATCTGCTATCGCCCCTCCCCTCCTTCGGAGGTTCAGGTACGCCTCGTGACCAGGCGTGTCAATGAACAAAAGACCATCGATAGTCAATCCGGTCTTCACAGACTTCAGAAGGTCTCCACAGATTGCCTCAATTGTTTCGGTGGGGAAGAAAGAGGCTCCTATGTGCTGAGTTATCCCTGCAGCTTCACGGTCTTGGACAGCAGTGCCACGCATCCTGTCAAGAAGGGAGGTCTTACCATGATCGATGTGGCCAAGTACAGTGACAATCGGCGAACGCAACTTAGCACTCTGCCTTGGCTTAGCTTCAGTCATCGGTAAAACCTCACAAGAAGACTTGCAGCCGAGCATGAGCTGATGTTTATGAAATTATTGCTCGAGCCAGCTGGGGAAGCAGTCAGGTCACAAGCCTAAAATAGGTCAGTCCTGCGTCGCGACAAGAACACAAGTGATAGATGTGAATGTCATGGAACGCTCTCTTGTCATAATCAAACCAGATGGTACAGTTCGGAGAAATGTTGGCGCACGTGTGCTCAAGGCTCTCATGGACCGAGGCTATCATGTCAAGGCATTCAAAGAGATGAAAGTTTCCGAATCATTGGCCAAGTTACATTATGATGTTCACAAGGAGAAGCCGTTCTTCCCATGGCTAGTTCAGTTTATCAGTTCCGCTCCGGTTCTAGCGATGGTTCTTGAAGCTGATGGCGTTATTCAAGGGGTCCGAAACGCTCTTGGTGCCACCTTTGTGCAGAAAGCTGCACCTGAGTCGCTTAGAGGAAAGTACGGCATATGGGCAGGAGTTAATATTGCACATGCATCCGATGCCCCAGAAACCGCAGCAACCGAGATAGCACTTTGGACTCAGGAGGGCGGTCTGACTGAGTCTGAGAATGCAGAGAGCTTCGCTCGCACTTACATCGACAAGTATGCGAAGACAGATGTAGACTGCACAGCAGAGATTCGGGAAAAAGTGAAAGTGTCAATTGAGAAGGGCGATGTTTCAGATCATGTGTTGGAATCATTGGAAGCGCTCTTTGGAGAAGACTCTGAGGGAGTCTTGGAGAGCGAGGTAAGGGCTCTTGCTCAGGCTGTCTTCGACTTCATAAGAGAAGAGGTTGAGAAGCAATAGAGTCCTCAGATGGCACACTCTGCCACTCAGGACGCCTCTCCGAGAATCTACTTGGCCTTCCCGCCTTTTTCGAAGCCTGCAGTCCACTTGGTGGATCTAGGCCTCATCTTGCGCTTCAGTCTGGCAGTCTTGCACTTATTGGAGCAGAACCAAAGAACCGAACCGTCCTTTGTCTGCACAAATGCTGAGCCAGTACCCGGTTCAATGTCTCTTCCACAGAAGACGCATTTCTGAGTGCCAACCATCTCTAGTCTAGCGCCTCCTCATCTTCCTAGCTTCTCGTTCTGTTTCTCGGAGAATCAGAATATCTCCCATTCTGACAGGTCCCTTTACGTTGCGCGTGAGGACTCTCCCCTTGTCCCTGCCATCCAGAATCTTGACACGAACCTGAGAGATCTCTCCAGTCACTCCGGTTCGCCCTAGCAACTGAATCACTTCGGCAGGGATTGCCGGGGTAACAGTTTCTTCATCTTTCTTGCTCATTGAAAGCCATCACCTGAGTCACTTACGTAGCGCACCAATCTTCTCAACTACATCGGACACTAGATCCTTTGCTTTTCCCTCGACAACAATCGCAACAGCTGCTGTGGGTCTCTCAATTCCCGCCGCAGTTCCAAGGTCTCTCTTGTTTGGCACGAAGATATATGGAGCTTTACGGTCGTCGCAGAGTCCTGGTATGTACATGATCACTTCGGCTGGCTCCACATCTTCCGCTACAATCACTAGACGAGCAATTCCACGTTCAATACTCTTCGTGGTTTCATTGATTCCTTTCTTGATTCGACCTGTGTCTTTGGCTATCTCAAGAGCCTCAAGGGCTTTCTTCTGAAGCTCCTCAGTAGCTTCCCATTCGACGAATGACGGCTTTGGCATCTTCTTTACCTCTGTTCTCACTTCATTGGTATGAATACAAATCGTACGCTCCCAATCCTGGGGGCGTTCTCCCCCGCCCAGATTCCAGATTCTTTTAAAACTGTCGAAGTGTCAGAAGCTGGCCTCTTTCAGCAGAGGGCGCCCAATCATTTCAGTAATCGAGCATCTCCAGAGTTTCCAAGATGTCCGTGTTCTCAACGCCGAGATGTTGTAAGACCGAATATCTATCCCGACGTTGCATTATGTCTAGGCCATGCTGGATGTGATCTATGAGTTGACTCTCTGAAAGACCCAACTCACTCAGACGTGCAGGCATATTTCTCTCAACCAAGAACTGGTGCATGTACTGTGCGCCATAGTCTGAATAGCCTGCCTCACTAAGGTAGTGTAGACAGAGGGGTGTCGCAAAGGCAACCTGAAGGCCATGAAGCTCGTTGCATTGTCTATCCATAGCGTGTGAAATTGCATGCTCTGTCCCTGAACAAGGTCTAGAACTACCGAAGATACTCATAGCTCTTCCTGCATCTATTTCTGCTCTGACAAGAGTTTCCAAACCCTCATCCTGTAGAACGGACTCCAGTGCAGACTCGGCCAGTGCATATACTCTCTTCTCAAAGGGCTCATCACGCACCTCATGAGCTAGACGCCATTCTCCCAGGCTCGATGCCTTGCACATGATGTCCCCAATTCCTGCTAGTGTCAGGTTTGATGGAGCCCTCTCGATTATCGAGAGGTCCGCTATGACTCCAATGGGACTCTTGCACCTTACCGAGTATCGATATCCGTTCTGACTCACAGAAGCCACATCACTGGCGATGCCATCATGTGAGGCTGCAGTTGGCACGGATATCCAGTTGAGTCCTGTGTCTCTTGCTAGTAGCTTTGCGGTGTCAAGGCTCCGACCGCCACCAAATCCGAGTATAACATCCTTTTCAAAGACCTGAGGCGGCACACCGCTCTCATAGTCGGATACCATGAACCACGTCTGTTTCTGGCCCATGAGTTTCTCAACCTTCTCTTTGTAGGCGGAGAACAGGAGGTTGTCAGTAACGAATATTGGCCGCTGATAGTCTTCCAAGAAGTCATCTACTTTGCTTAGAGCCCCCCTCTCTATCACAATGAAATGGGGGTCTACAATGGACATAATATTAACTCCCTCCTGCTGGCCTCGTGGTCATTGTTAAGCACTTCTGTTGGGCGCTTCTCCCGTACAACGTCGGAGCTATTTCAGCACCCTTAAGTAGTACATGGACTGGGCGCCGTGGTAATAGTCAGTGTTACCTAGGAAATACATCAGCTGATATGTTCGCACTTCAAAGCTGACGCGTCCACTCCATGGAGTCAAAGAACATGACCCGATATGTAAAGGTCGCCCTGATGGGTTCTGGATATGCTGGCAAGTCCACGCTCATCAAGCTTCTCACTGAGAACACTGAGAAGCTGAATACGAACTATCAGCCGACCGTTGGATGTGACGTAGGTACTATTTCTCTTGATGATTCCACAAGGGTCACACTTTTGGAGATGGGCGGTCAGTCTCATTTTGAGTTCATGTGGGCCGACCTTCTGAAGGGCAGCAAGATGATTGTGGTTGTGACCGAGAGCAATCCGAAGGCTGTTCTCAAGACTCGTATGCTGCTTCAGAAATACAAAGACAAGATAGATGGTGTTCCTGTCATCGCAATAGCCAACAAGCAAGATATTCCGGGGTCCATGAAGCCCCGGTCTGTAGAGGATCTCCTTGGAGTTCCTACTTACGGAATGGTTGCAATCGACCCAAAGCAGCGCCTTGACGGATACAAGTTGATAGTCAATGGTCTCAGAGACATGGTGCAGATAGCAGCTTAGTGCTTTAGCCCCCTCATCCCAGTAGACTGTGAAGTCCTAAGGCAATCCTTTTATGCAGACCATAATCTGAGGGAATCGCCCAGGGCATGGGCGACAGAGCTGCTTGACTTCGAGTCCTGTAGCGAGTCCGTCCGGGATTACGTGTTTTGGGTATACACCTCCACGGTTGATGAGCTAATGGAAATCACAATCATTCACAAGCAAGACGATGCAATCCACTTTCTTGTGGAGGGCATCGATGTTGCATTTGCAAATGCACTCCGGAGAACGATGCTTACCAGAGTGCCTGCGATGACAATTGACGAGGTGCTTGTCCTAGAGAACACTAGTGTAATGTATGATGAGATTCTAGCTCATAGACTAGGCTTGATTCCTCTGGTCACCGACCTTGAGAGCTACAACTTGCCTCAGGAGTGTGACTGTGAAGGCAAGGGCTGCAGCCTCTGTCAGTGCACGCTTACTCTTGAGAAGGAATCCGGTGCCGATGACCTAGTTGTCTACTCCGGTGATCTTGTTTCACAAGATCCAAAGATAGTCCCTGCAACTAATGATATACCTCTTGTCAAATTGGCTCCTAACCAGAGACTGATAATCGAGGCGTATGCACGTCTTGGTACAGGAGCTGAGAACGCCAAGTTCCAGCCGGTTTCAACAGTAGCATACAAACATGTTCCCATAGTTGAAGTGGACAAAGAGAAATGCACCAAGTGTGAAGCCTGTGTCGAGGCCTGCCCAAGAAAGATATTCCTAATTGACAATGACACACTTGTTACCCAAAACACTCTGGACTGCAGTATGTGCGAGATATGCGTTCAGGAGTGCGAACCCGAGGCAATCACAATTGCATCTAAGAGTAGTGCCTTTCTATTCAGGGTTGAGTCCACAGGTTCAATGCCACCCGATGAGATTGTGGTAAATGCGGTAGAGAATCTGAAAAAGAGAATCAGAGTGACTCTCGATTTTGTTGGCAAACTATGAGGTGAGCATAGATGGTGAAATCCGGATCATCCGACCCCAACACTCGTGCATTGATTAACGCACTGAGAAGAACTTCAACCAAGCATAATGTCATGATTTGGAAGAGAGTCGCAGAACTAGTCGCAAGACCAGCCAGAAAACGACCTGAGGTCAATGTCGGAAAGATTGGTCGTCACACTAGTGCCGGCGACGTTGTTGTAGTACCTGGCAAGGTTCTGGGTTCAGGAAGCTTGCCGCACAAAGTAACGGTTGCTGCTCTGAATGCGTCTGCCTCAGCTAGGTCGGTAATAATTGGGGCGGGTGGTTCGCTGATCAGCATAGACGAGCTACTCCACCAAGTCCCAAAGGGCAAAGGAGTTACGATTATCGTATAGGTGGTTTCAATGAGCGAGCAAGAAGTGAAAGTCTATGATGCCGAGGACATGGTAGTCGGAAGACTGGCCTCCAAGGTGGCCAAGGCCGTTCTCCTTGGTGAAACTGCTGCTATCGTGAATATAGAGAAGGCCATTGTCACTGGCGACCGTCGAACAATCATTGAAGCCTACAAAGAGAAGTTCAATATTCGTACATCATACAATCCTAAGAAGGGCCCCTTCCATCATCGACGTCCTGACAAAATGGTCCGTCGGATAATACGTGGCATGTTGCCTTGGCCTACCCCCCGTGGAAAGGCGGCCTACAAGCGTGTTAAGGTCTTCATCGGAGTCCCTGACGACTTGGCAGACTCGGAGAAGATTGTGCTTGAGGGGTCACGCTACAAGAGTCTAACCCGGAAGCACATCAGAGTTCTAGACCTCTGCCACGAACTCGGATGGAGAAACCCGGAGGCCGTCTAAAATGGCTATCAGAATTGTCGTTTCTACAGGAAAAAGGAAGACATCTTTGGCGAAGGCCACAATCAAGAATGGCCAAGGTCGCATCAGGATTAACGGTCGACCCCTTGAGGTATACCAGCCCGAAACAGCCAAACTGAGAATCATGGAGCCGTTAGTCCTATTCGGTGATGATTGGAAGAGATATGATGTCAGAGTGCGTGTTAAGGGAGGTGGCTTCATGAGTCAGGCTGATGCGATACGAATGGCAATTGCCACTGGTCTATTCCAAATGAGCCAAGACTTTGAGGCACGTTCTCGAATGCTGGAGCATGATAGAACAATGCTAGTCGGCGATCCCCGACGTACAGAACCCAAGAAGTTTGGTGGACCCTCGGCGCGCTCCCGCTATCAGAAGTCATACAGGTGAGAAGAGAAGATGATTATTCCAGTACGTTGTTTCACATGTGGGAAAGTAGTCGCAGACAAGTTCGAACAGTTCAAACGCCAAGTTCGTGATGGAGAGGACCCTGCAACAGTCCTTGACAACTTGGGTCTTCATAGATACTGCTGTAGAAGGATGCTGCTATCTCATATCGACATTATAGACAGCTTCATGGCATTTGCTACGACCGAAGTTGTGGAGGGTAAACAGTGATGAGTGAAACAGAGATTCCTGAGCCAGAGCTCCTGACTCCAATGGACAAGTATCTGGCTGCGGGATGCCACATTGGAACACAAGTAAAGACTCAGGATATGGACCCCTTTGTCTACAGACAGCGTCCAATTGGTCTTTATGTTCTAGACGTCAGAAAGACCGACGAACGAATCAGAGCTGCTGCCAAGTTCATTTCAAGATTCGAAGCTTCAAAGGTGGTTGTCATCTCGGGGAGAGTCTACGGCAAACGGCCGGTGGAGAGTTTTGCCTACTTTACTGGCGCAACCGCTTTCACTGATCGATTTGTCCCTGGATCTTTGACAAATCCTAATATTGCCGGTCCTCGTGTCTATGTGGAACCTGACTTGGTCATTCTCACTGACCCCAGGACAGACCAACAAGCCCTCTCCGAGGCAGGTAAGATTGGAGTCCCGGTCATTGCCCTATGTGACACTGACAATGTCACCACAGGCGTGGATCTGGTAATCCCATCTAACAACAGAGGTAGGAAAGCTCTGGCTCTAGTCTATTTCTTGTTGACTAGACAAGTCCTTCGCGAACGTGGAAAGGTCCCAGAGGACGGAGAAGTAACATTCACAACTGAGGACTTCGAACCGCAAATACAGCGATTCTAGGCCTTTTCGTGTATGGAAACGACGCCTCTATCGGCGTCTACCTCCACAATCTGCCCATTCTCTATCTTCGTGATGTCGATGCTGTCGACGGTAGGTATCTCAGATATGATACTGCCGACTGCGATGACCGGGTCAGTTTCTTTGTTGACAATGGCAGCCGGAGCCTTGTCAGCCTTTCTGAGAGCATAGAGAACATATGATCCGACTGTGGAACCCTTCCCGCTCGGCATGACAAGAATCTTGCCAGCAACTGACAGTCCCTCCAGAGGATGGTCTTTCTCCACGACCTCTCCGGTTTCAGGATCAACGCCCCCATAGAAACTCAAATCCACCCCTGTCACAAGCGCTTCTCCTTCTGCCTTTCCCTTGTAGATCTTACGACCCTGTAGCTCTATCATGAAATCGCCGCCTTGATACACTCGTCAACTGTTCTTATTCTCACGTCGAATCTATTCTTTCCTCTAGCGTAGAAACACGCCTTAGCGGAGTCTGTCATTAGACCCTTGAAACGCCCCTTCAGCGGTGCCACCGCGCAACACGCGTCACTAACCAAGTATGCACCGGCTTTCTCTATCTTATCATAGTAGCCCATCTTAATGGCCACATCCTTGGTCGGCTTCGCAGTAGTTATCCAGACAGTCTTTCCTTCAGTCACCTTCTTTCCGTCAAGCAGCTCAGCCACTCTGGCTATATCAGCAATACTCGCATGTGGGCATCCAACACTGATGAAGTCAATCTCTGCACTCTCATCATCCAAGTCCTGCCTAGCCTTCTCAAGGTCTTCCTTGGTCACAGTTTCTGTAATCTCGGGTACGGTTGTACGGTTGGGTGTAACCCCGTCCATGTGGAAGAGAGCAACTCCCCCATATGTCGCGATTGACGCGCAAAACGATCTCAGATGATCCGTTGTAGCATGAGAAACTTCGGTGATGTAGGGAATCGCTTTCCCAGTGCGGTCTCCCATGACCTTTCCCAACAGACCGAAATCGTCAGTTGTTTTCAGCTCTGCTCTCACCTCATAGCCAACCTGTGCCACCCTATTCTTCTCAAGATGGAACCCATACTCTGCAGTCTTCCCGGTGAGTGCGGAAGCTAGGGCACTCGGTCCACCTTCCCTGTTTGTACGGGCACCAATCACGGAGTTCGCAAAGCATACAGCCGAGGACTCTGCCCAAGCGATGTGTTCACCATAATGTGGCAGGTTGCCAATCAGATAAGGCGTGCAAGTACAAGTGGTGACGACCCCCATCTTTGAGAAAGCATCAACCACTCTTTGCTGATTCACAGCAAAATCATCACTAATACCGTGCTTCTTCCATTCCAGAAGGTCCATTCCAGCAGGATTCAGAGTAGTCAGAACCCGTGTCCGACCATCTTCTGCCATCTCTGAAAGGTACTCGAGACCTGCCTCCCCCAGATTGTGATAGGATACCCCTGCAATCTGAACACTGACAACCGGAATCAGTCGTTCGGCGCCGTAGATCTCGCCCAATGTTGTAATGATTTCCATGGCCTTTCTAGCAGCATTACCCTTCCTTCCTTCAAGCATATCTTGCTCTTCTGATGTGAGGTCCAGTCCCATCTCACTCACCCAAGAACTTCTTCAAATCAACCTTTGGAAACTCTGCCTTGTCAAAGCTCTTTCCTTTGGTATCTAAGACCTTGGTGCAATCAAAGCCGATTTTCGTTGTCATCTTTGTGCCAGGCTCGGCACTCGGATCTAGTGAGCTACCTGGTTCCCTGTCCTTTATGAGTAGATTCACATCTCCCTGGAACCGAGTTGCCATGGCCCACTCCCTTTCCTGCTCATCATAGATGTTAATATCCTCATCATAGACCCAGACATGTTTCGCACTTCTATGGCCCGCAAATGCTCCCTCAAGAGCTTTTAGTCCGTCATCATCATGCATCTTTCTAATCTGCACAGCTATGTGAAGCCAACTGGTACCACCAGGAGTGATGTTTACATCTAAGACGTCAACTCCACGTTCCTTGATACTCCTGAACACGGTGGGTTCTCGAGGCATTCCCATGAGAATCTTGTGTTCAAGCCGACCAGGTAGCAATCCCTGCCAGATGGCAGTCCTTCTATGGGTGATTGTCTTGACTTCGAATACTGGCTCCTGCCGCACGACGTCCACAGTTTCTGTCAGATCGATGAATGGGCCCTCATCATGCTTCTCGTCTAGAATGACCCTCCCTTCGAGGACGAACTCGCAGTCCGCGGGAACCATCAGGTCCACGGTTCTTCCCCTAGTCACTTGGATTGGTTTGAGAGCATTAGCTATCTCCAGCTCATTCACTCCTGTTTCAACTGACGTTGCAGCGGCGATCAGCACTTCGGGAGTATTGCCAATGCAGAATGCGACATCAACCTCACCGTTTCTCTCTAGGAACTTGTGGAAATCACGGCCTCGTACGACTCTTGTCACCATTCTATCTTTCCCAATCTGCATTGCTCTGTGGAAGTCTAGATTCTGACCGTACTCGGGATCTGCGGCCACCACAACTCCTGACGAGATATAGGGGCCACCGTCCAACTCGTTGTGAAGCAGTATCGGTAGTACGTTTAGGTCCACATCCCCTCTCACTACTTCCTGACATGGAGCACCATCAATTGTTTCGGGTTGGCTGCGATTCTCAATGGCGCGGGCCAGCGTCGGAATGATATCTTTCACATCTATTCCAAAGTAGTCAGCTATCTGTTCTTTTGTGCAAAATAGGTTGCCAGCAACCCTGAAATCGGACTCCTTGATATTCTCAAATAGTGCCGGCATAGGTTCTACTGAATACAAGACACTCGCAATCTCCAGATTCTTGGATATGCTGGTGTCTATCTTCCTGAGTTTTCCATCTTTGAGAAGATGTTCTATGTATCTCTCAAGTATCATTTTCACACCCCAATCAGAGCCCGAATGTGGTATTATAGACAAGGGGGGCTCCGTTTCTCTCTAGTGCATCACCAATCCGCTTCTGGATTCCTCCATCTGGAGCGATGGCAATCATGTTGCCCCCGCGTCCAGTTCCTGTAAGTTTCGCTCCAGAAGCTCCATTTTCTCTCGCGATTTCAACCATTCTGTCCAGTTCCTTACAGGAAACAGTCAGATTCTGCAATAATTCATGGTTCTTATTCATCAGTTCTCCAACTCTGTCTAGATTGAACTCAAGCAGCGCATCCCTCGCTTGGTGAACTAGGTTTTCGTATTCCGCAGCAATCTCCTGGAACCAACTAGGATTCTGGTCTTTTTTGGCTCGAACGTCACCAACGACTTCTGTAGTGCTTGCGGTGAGGCCTGTAGAGGCTATTGTTAGATGAATCGACTTCCTGAGCCTGAGCTTCTCAAAAGTGGACGCACCCCCATCAAGATTTCTCACGTACCAGACGAGGCCTCCAAAGGTTGAGGCTGTGTTATCAATTCCTGACGGAGTGCCATGATACCCCTTCTCCCCCTCGAATGCGATTTCGTTTATCTTATCATCATCAAACTCGAGCCCAAACTCATTGCTGAGAGCACGCGCAAGGGACACACAGCTTGCAGCACTCGCTCCGAATCCCGAAGCACAGACCAAGTCACCCTCATATTCAATGAAGATTCCCTTGTCACTCATGTCCAATCCTGCAGCCCTAAGCACGTTGTTGATTGAAACCGTCTGTTCATCCAGCTTCTTGGCCTTGTAGCCAGGCACTTCAGGCCTTCTGTCGTCTACCCTCCAACCTAGGTCTTTGGATCTGCTCACGAGTGCCACCGTTTCTGCAGATATGCCTGCAGCCAGTGCTGGAAGGCCGTAGACAACGAAATGCTCTCCAAACAAGATGCTCTTGCCGCGCCCAGTGCCTCTTCCCATTCTCTCACACTCAGTCGCTGAGATTTGCAGCGGGAAGGCGTATCGCCACTTTTGAACTCTTCCTTCATGCCTAACAGAAGCGTGGCCAGAATGTTCTATGCGCAAGACTCATGTTCACAATGTCCAGAATCTCCAGCAGACATGAAGGTGTTGGACCTATTCTCAGGGGCAGGCGGTTTCTCTTCGGGATTCGCATCATACTCGACTGACTCACATGTGGCAGTCGATATTGATTCCTTTGCACTGGCCACCTACACACTGAATCATCCCTCAGCAAACACACTCCAATGGAACATCGGAACAACCCACTCAAATAGCATTCTGAACGAGCTTGGTGGCAAACCTGACATCATAATCGCCTCTCCACCCTGTGAAGAGTTCAGTCGCGCAAATCCTGACAGTGATAGTCCGGCAGCCGACCGGATCTATGGCACAGGAACAGCCAGGCTTCTTCTCGACACCATCAGGCTAATCGGGGACCTGATGCCCAAAGTCTTCATAGTTGAGAATGTAGCTGCATTACTGCATAGGGGCGGCGGCGAGATTGTCCGGCAGGAGTTCGAACGGGTGGGAATTGACAATATCCACTTCAATATGGTGCGCGCTCACCAACATGGCAACCCCTCAAAGCGCCTCAGGGTGTTCATCGGCAATCTGAAACTCAACCTTCCTAGAGGAATTCCTCCACGAGTCATGGAGGCAATTGGAGATCTCCCGCCGCTGGGTGTTTATGCTCTCTTTTCACCAAGTGAATATGTCGCTAACCACGACCTTCACCCTTTGACCGAAGACAAGATGAAACTTGTCAGAAAGGCCCGGTGGCGCCATGGAGTCAAGCACTTTCGAGTGTCAAAGAGGCGCACGATGCCAAACTGGGTGCGACTCTCACCTGATCAGGTGTCTACCTCAATAATCGGCCTATCGCGGTATATACATCCGTTTGAAGATAGACTTCTATCGGTTAGAGAGCACGCAAGACTCATGAGCTACCCAGACTCATTTGTGTTCACGGGTCCGACAGATAGTCAGTACAATCAAGTAGGTGAGAGTGTCCCACCATTAATCTCTCATCTGATTGCAGAGGAGGTACAGAAACATCTTGAGTGACTTACTGAAGAACGTCTATGTTGTCCTTCATGATGTTCATGCGGTCAGCAAAGTGGTTGAAACGGCACAGGTAGTCTATGGGCTTGGTTTCCCGAACTTTGTTGTTACCAAAGCTGAAGGATCTGCTGCACAGACCGGTGTGCCAGAGGCAAATCGTCTTGCCATTAAAATGAAAGGGAGCTTCATGGTTCTCCCCGACCTCCGTGATGCACTCGACGTTCTGAATGTAGAACGTCCTCTACTGATAACATCACCAATGCTGACCAAAGAGCACATAAAGATCGAAGCCATCATGAGTCGAGTCAAGTCAGGCGAACGAGTTGTGGTCGCATTCTCTGGAAGCAACAAGTCATTCTCTAGAAAAGAGATGGACCTGGGCGAATGTTTCAGCCTTGATGCACGTGTTGACATAGGGCCTGCAGGATCAGCAGCAGTGGTTCTCCATGGTCTGAATACCATACAATCATGATACATGAGGGACCTCGACTAGCTCCTAACACCAACAAAGAGTCCTGTCCTCTCCATGAGTCCTGGCTCAACATAGTCCACGTCGAACCCATTGTCCTCCATTATGTCATTGAAGACAGCTCTTGGGAAGACACCCATTGGACTTGGGTCAAAGAGGTGCTCAACTCCATTCTTTGTTGCAATGAGGAAGTGAAAATCGAGGTATGCTATGTTTCCCTCCAATCTACCCCTATTAACACGAGCAATCTTGACATCTGGTAGGTTCACACAGTTGATGCCCAAAGACTCAGGACGCACAGTTTCTCTAGTCACAAAGGGTTCAATGATGATCACGCCGCCCTGCCTAGTATACATTGAGAATGACCGAATTGCATCTATCAATTCTTCTTGTGTTGTGAGGTGACTTATGGACCCAAAGAGACTGGTAATTACATCGTACTTATGATTCAGCTTCATACTCGTCATGTTTGCGCAAATGAATGGAACGTCCTTATGCTTCTCTTTGGCAACTGCAAGCATCTCCTCACTGAGGTCCAACCCACTGACTTCATAGTACTTCTTTAGATACTCAATGTGTCCTCCGGTGCCACATCCGACATCTAAGAGGTCCTTTCCAGGTGAAGTCTTGTATTTCTGCACAATCTCGTGGAGTCTTTGGGTTTCGCTCTCATAATCTTTCCACGAATACATGTGGTCGTAGTACTTCGCCATTATCTTGTAGACGTCAGTCATGTTACCTCTAGGTTGGCCACTTTGAGATAAGTTGTATGCCCTAGAAAAGAGAGAGAAGATGGTGGGCCGGACGAGATTTGAACTCGCGATCCCTTGGATCCGAACCAAGAATCATACCAAGCTAGACCACCGACCCATG
>JBHLOD010000209.1:0-4033 GCA_048940825.1 Promethearchaeota archaeon
ATGGGAGAAGAAGAGAGTACAGTCGAAATGGAGGTAGCCCGTGAAACATGGATTACCCGGATGGGATTCATATTCGCCGTCTGGGGCTCCATGACCGGGCTCGGAAACGTATGGAACTGGCCGTTCAAAGTTTCTGCGCTAGGTGGAGGACCGTTCGTCCTCATCTACCTCGTTCTTATCGCCTTGATAGGAATTCCAGTGGTACTCACGGAGTTCGTACTAGGCGCTACTTTTAGACGAGGGTTCCCAGGTGCATTGAAACGAATTCACCCTGGAGGTGAGTTCCTTGGCTGGTTCACACTTGTGAATACTGCAATCCTCTGTTCGTTCTATGTCGTCATAATCGGCTGGGCTGCAGTCTATGTTGGCTACGCGGCGACAATGGTACCACTTGATGGGATATTGGGTCCGTCGACATTCCTTGATCAGCCAGGATTCTTTGTGAATATGCTGCTGTCCCCACTCACGTTAGTGGGGTTGATAGTTGTGTGGGTCATCATATTCATCATCGACTACTTCGGCACCCGAGGTATCGAGAGGTCAGTAATGATATTCTTCCCGCTGTTGTGGATAATCATCATTGGCATGGCTCTCGTTGCCTTAACTCAGCCAGGGGCAGCCGAAGGGATTGATTTCTATCTTGATCCGACACGTGTGCCGTATGACTACACCGAAATGATAGGAAAAGCAACAGGTCTGAGCTTCTTCAAGCTCAGTGCTGGTATGGGTGTTCTTACAGCCTATGCAAGCTACTTACCTCGACGAGGAGAGCTTACAAATAGCGCTGTGACCACAAGCCTGCTCGATACGACCTTTGCATTTACTGCCGGACTTGCGGTATTCCCGATTGCTGCAACAGCAGGTCTCTTGGCCGCCGGCCCCGCTGGAGGAGCCGGATTTGCGTTCATCGCATGGCCCGGAGGGATGACTGGAGTCGGCGGCAACCTACTGGGCGTCGTGTTCTTCACAATGATGGTGCTTCTAGGGATAACGAGCGCCGTTTCCTTATTAGAGGCGATTGTCACTGCTGTGATGGACAAGTTCGGTTGGCCCCGCTCGCGGACAGTCATAGTTTCAGTAATAGTCCTATTTCTGATGGGACTTCCGTTCGCTTTATGGACTGAGGCTCCTGGAAGTGCAGGTGGAGAGGATGTTTCATGGGGTCTATACCTCCTAGATATCTTCGACTACTACGTAGAGTTCTTCGGACTGGCCATTGTTGCGCTCTTCATGATGCTGATAATGGGCTGGGTCTGGGGAGGCGCGAAAATCATCGATGCGGCCAATGAAGCGGGAGACTTCAAACTTCCGTCGTGGTATAGTTGGGTCGTGAAGGTAGTATCCCCCTTGGGGATAATCATAGCCCTCGTCTTTGTATTCATGCAAGGCTTCTATATGCCCGGCGCGATTGGACTTGACCCAGGGACAGCACCTGGGTTGTTCTTCATACCATTCATCTGGTTCGCAGTCGTTGTGATCTTCGCCATCATACTGTGGCGTATGAAGGGGGTTGACTGACAATGGGTCTAGGAGACATAATCTTTGGCCCGTTTGAGCGGTTTGGAATGATGGGTGGAGTCATTCTGCTGGTGATTATAGCAATCATCGGTGGGGCACTCGCTGCATACTTGATAGTTATCGGTGCGAATATCCTAGCTGCATTGTCATACTTCTTGGGTATGACATTCACGTACGGAGTACTTGCACTGTTTATCTACATTATGTGGTATCGGCGTCCCAAGTGACTTATACCACCCTTCTCCCCTTTTTTTTTTGCTGGGTGATTGACAGATGACAGCAGAAACTGAGAAGTTGACTCGAAAACTGAGGCGAAGACGTCAGCGTTTCTACGTCCTTGCTGCAATAATAGTCACAAGTCTGATGGTTTCAGGAATCTGGATCTATGCTATACTAGGGCCGACTGATGAAGCCATCACCGGTTTGGTTTCAAGTCTTGTTCTTTCTTTCTCTGCTCTACTCGTCATAGTAGTGCCAATAAGAGACCTGCGGCGGACGGAACAGATTATTCTACTTGCTGCTGATCGGGGAGGAACGATAAAGATGGAGGAAGTGCGTCGCGAAACAGGCCTTCCAAAGGACAAAATCCTTACCCTACTGAGATGGCTCGAGAAGCAAGGGATGGCTGAATCTAGGGACGATTCACGCCGATGGGTATTTCCAGGGCTAAGAAGAAGTCTAATAGAATCCTAGCAAGCAATCGGGCTCCTTCTCGCCCTCAACCGTTCATAGGAAAGAGCCTTGCCAAAAGATAGCTGGCCATCTTTCAGACGTGAACTGCTGATGAGCCTATTCTATGTCATCAAGTGGGTGACCGCATTATT
This sequence comes from Promethearchaeota archaeon, assembly GCA_048940825.1. GTDB lineage: Archaea > Asgardarchaeota > Thorarchaeia > Thorarchaeales > Thorarchaeaceae > SMTZ1-83. Next base: position 2,343 of record JBHLOD010000209.1, read on the forward strand.
GATGTCCACTACTTGATCGCATTTCTTGAAGGGCTTCTTCCTTCCCTTTCTGTCCAGCCATTCTCCCTCGATATCAATCAAGCGGCGAGTCCCTTCTTCGGCTATGCGGACTCTTGACCAGTTCCAGTATTCTAGAGTCCCCTTATTGAGCGTAATCGAAATCTGAGTTCTCTCCGTATCATATCCAATGAGCAGCTTTGTTCGATTGCCGAAATCCCTGTCGATGACAGTTTCTTGAGTTTCACCAGTTTCCTTGTCGGTTGAGCGTACGTGCACTCCAAACGCCTCGTGAATGTGCCCCACAAGAACCAGAAACGGTTTTTGACTGTCAACGAATTTTCGTAGAGCCACACTGCCCTTCTGAGCGCCCCAGAGATGTGGAGGAACACCGAACCTGCCAAGTCGGTCCCTATAGCCAAATGGTGGGCTATGAGTGACAACTATGACCTTCTCTGGACCAACATCTGTCTTTGACATTGTTTCGTCAAAGGCCCATTTGAGATTCCTTTCCGTACGTTCTCCAGGAAACGTCGAGTTAATGGGATTCGATCCCTCAACTCCGATTATTGTGTACCCTCCGATGTCATATTTCGATCCTGGCCAAGTGTTCCTACCTGTTTCCAGATTCATGAAAACCGGATCTTCGTGAATTTGATCTCGACGTGGCTCAGCAATCTTGTCACACCCGATGTCGACCAGTCTGTCTGATGATATAGCATCTAGAGCGTCGAAGGTACTACCAAGTATTTCATAGTTCCCCGCGACACAAAGGGAGGGTGAAGGAGAATCCAGTAGTAGCTCTAGGAGTTTCTGTAGCTTCTCAACAGATTCCTTCGCAATGGACGACAGATCCTCTCCGGATTTGAGATAGGCAGGCTCTGCAAGGTAATCCCCATCGAAAAGCAGAATGTCCGGAGGACATGCCTTGAGATTCTCTAGTAGAAGCCTTACTTTCCCATACTCCTCGTGTGGGTCTCCACTGCCTGCGAACTCCAGAACTGTGGAATCCTGCAGCTTTGACTCAAGCTTGTCAACATCGATTGATGGTCCTTTTCTCCTCAGGAAGCTCATATTTGTCATCTCGACTTTACAATGGAATCTGCAAGCGAAAGATGTGTATCACTGGATTTATTTGTTGGGGCGCAACCTTCACAGAGGTTGACGCAGAACGAGGTTATTCGCTATGAATGGCGGTCAAGTGACCAGAAGAGTCTACATAGACTGCTATGATGCGCTTGGGTTCTATGAAGAGAACTATGAGCGCATAGTGCTTGTCATGAAAGCACTCGCTGAGTCCCGTCCTAAAGAGCGGGAATGGGTTTCTGCACAGGCTGTGGGAGGTCGTTGGGCTCGTTCGATAAGATGTCTTTTCGAGACTGAGCAAGATTCGCACGACGTGAAGAAGCTGATGCTAGGGATTGAATACTGCGCCAAGAGTGAGTTACCTGATTCCTTGCAAGAGCACACGGAATCTGATATCTTTCGGTTCGCAGACTTTGACGTGATAGATGCCGGTAGCGTGAATGTTGGTGCAGTAAGGCGCCTAGCAGGGAAGATTGCCGGAAAGAAGATTAGCATAGGGTCGCTAAGAGAATCTGGCTCAGATGCAGAGCTAATCCTATCTTGCCGGAGGCAATTGTTGGAGGCACTTGATTCGACTTCCAAGGAGAAGCTCCTCGAGCTCGAACACA
>JBHLOD010000006.1:0-17104 GCA_048940825.1 Promethearchaeota archaeon
TGATACAAATCGGCAAGGCTCTTGAGTCCATTACTGTAGAGCGTCCTGCCGCGGATGCGCCCAATTCCTCTCAGTCTGACAAGCTCAAGTAGTTCGGGTTTTACTCCATACTTGAGTCTAGACCGGAGATTGTGCAGAGTTGGTATGTGGTGGCCAACTCCTATTACTCTGGCAATCTCCGATGCGGAGTATACAAGCCATTCTGCTGTCCGCACATATCGGTGAACATCACCCATACCAACATTGAATCTGTCAGTGATGTCCTTCTCACGCATTTCGGATATCCAATCTTCAAGAAGTCTAGCTGTCTTGACCTCAGCAAGAAATTTGGCATGGTCATCCAAGTCGTCCCATTCTGGGGGACTGACGAGAAAGATGTCCTGATTATCCTCAACAAGGATTTCGTACTCTTCAAGATCTCCTCGTGTCAGATAGGTTATTGGTTGATCGGGGGAATGACACACAAGATGAAGGACTCCTAGCTCAGAAGGTGTTTCTGCCTTTGCGAGCGCATCTCGAAACAATATTGCTGTCTGGGGTTCAATATACAGTCTTGAAGTCCTGTGCCCCAGCGGAGTGGCAGAGTAAGTTTCGGAGTCATCGCTCTGGATTAGATCTCCTTCTTCAAGGAATGTGAGCGCCGAGGAAACGTGGTGGCCTATGTCATGGCTGTCAAACTGAAACGAGAACAGTGTTTCATCTATGAGGTCGTCGACCTCCCCTCGATTACGTGTCATATCGGTGGCTATGGATGATAAGATATGCGAACGTAGTGCAGAAGGAGATGCAAGTTTTGAAGTGATTCTCTCAGGTTCCGACAGAAGGTACTCGTCCATGAGAAAATCGTACTCTTCATCGGACTTGGCGATTAGTACTGCCTCTCCGTACTTGTCATACTTCGGACGTCCGGCTCTGCCAGCCATTTGCTTGTACTCAAGGACCGGAATCGGATAGTTTCCTCTGCCCGCCTCGTATCGGCGGTAGTCACGGACTATTACCCTCCTTGCCGGAAGATTCACTCCAGCTGCCAGTGTGGGTGTGGCAACAATCACCTTGAGTAGATTGTCCTTGAAGTGGTCTTCAACAAGGGCCCGTTCTGCATTATCAAGACCAGCGTGATGAAATGCGACTCCAGATGAGATTAGACGTGCAAGTATCCTTGAGGACTCTGGAACAGAGGGCTTGGAAACCACCTTCCTCGCGGCGTTTGCCAGTTGTTCTTGAGTTTCTTTCTTCAGATAGGAAACCACGGACTGTGCAGCCCTCTTCGCGACGGCAACTGTAGATCGTCGACTTGAAACGAACACAAGAACCTGTCCTCTCTCGTCCAGAATGTCGCAGATGGCATCTATGACCGCCTCGTGTTTCTTTCTCACAATCAATCGTGGTTTGCTGTTGTCACTGAAGGCAATTTGACTGTCGAGGAGTACACCTTCCTTCAGTGGCACCGGCCTCCATGTACTCTTTACAAGCTCGGCATTCAGCCACTCAGAGATTTCGTTTGCATTAGAGATTGTGGCACTCAGAGCGACAATCTGAACGTTCGGAAGAATCTGCCTCATCTTCGCAACGACCATCTCAAGAGTTGGTCCACGCTTGAAATCATTTACCAGGTGGACTTCATCGATCACGATGATACCGACTTCATCAAGCCATTCGGCCTTGTGTCGTACCAATGAGTCAGCTCTCTCTGTGGTCAGCACTACGATATCAGCTTCCTTCAATCGCGTCCCCGGTGAGTCATAGTCCCCAACTGACATGGCAGCTGTCAATCCAAGTCCTTCATACTTCTTGAAGTCCGAGTATTTCTCCCTCGCAAGGGACCTTAGAGGAACGAGATAGAGTGCCTTGCCAAGACCAGCAATTATAGTCTTTAGCATGCAGATTTCTGCCACAAGGGTCTTCCCTGCGCTGGTAGGAACAGCAAGAACAAGATTCCCTCCGTCTAGTACGCTAGTTTTGAAGGCCTCCACTTGAGGAGGAAAGAGACTCGAGATACCGACATCTTGGAGCAACCTGATGATTCTCTGGTTAATCGGAAGGTCCTCGAGTTGCGTTGTTTTCAACTCCATTGCTATTGCTGAGAGTCTAGCCCTGGACGCGTCGTATTTTTCCGTCTCGGGGCGAATAGAGAACTCCTTCATTCACCAGCTTCTTGATTACCTCTTCAATACTCTCTCGCGCCTGAGAAGTGGCTGCAGTGACTCTCTGAATTAGGTCCTCTTCATCTATTGTAGTCATTCCCTCGTCCTCCAATTCTCGGACTGTTCTTCGGACTACCTCAGATAGATTCCGTTGTCTGGCGCCCATAGGTGCGTAGGCGCTGTCCCAGTCCACGAGACCAGAAATCGGGTCAGTTGCAACCATACGTAAAGACGCTTCCATGAGTTTGACAGCCGCTTGGGCATCCTCTTTGGTGACTTCATCTTCCAGAGCCATTCTCGCTCTTGCTTCTGCCAAACGAACTAGAGACTCTAATTGACGTGCTGTAATTGGGATGGTACCGGCAGGTGCGTTCGCCCGGGTTTCAACATAGTAGTTTTCTATCTCCTCAGCCGCCTCGACACTAAGCACCGGACGAAGTTCTAGGCTAATGGCATGGCTTATGTATTTCTTCAGAAGGTCCGGGTCAATCGGTGCAACCTCATCTTCTGTCGGGGGCTGTTGGTCCTGAACCATTCTTAGTATGAATTCTGCCAGTCGCCTATCCTTAGTTTCATCAACGGTATCAATCATTATCCAGACTAAATCAAACCTAGATAGTATTGTAACGGGCAATCTGGTGTTGTTCTGCAAAGACTCATTGATATTGTATCGTCCGAGTATTGGATTCGCGGCTGCAAGAATTGAGGTTCGAGCGTTCAATGTAGCCACAATGCCAGCCTTGGCTATACTCACAGTGTGTTGTTCCATGGCTTCATGAATAGCTGTGCGATCGTTCGGATCCATCTTGTCAAACTCATCAATGCATGCGATGCCTTGGTCTGCCAATACCAGCGCTCCTGCTTCTAGAGTCATAGCTCCTGTGTCCGTTTCGTGAACAACCGCTGCAGTGAGTCCTGCTGCAGTAGTGCCCTTTCCTGAAGTGTAAAGGCCCCTTGACGCGAGGCCTGCAACGAACTTCAGAATCTGGCTCTTTCCTGTTCCAGGGTCACCAATCATGAGAATATTCGACCGGCCCCTCATCTGGGTGCCACCAGGAAGTGGTCTATCACCCCCTCCGAAGAGTAGCAGAGCTATTGACTCCTTCACTAGGTCGTGGCCTTGAATTGATGGCGCAATGGACCGGAAGATTCTCTTATGAACAAACGGGTCTTTGGACAACTCGTCAATCTTCTCTCTATCTTCGGGAGAGAGCTCCTGCAACTCGTATTCCTTCTCAGCAATCTCCACTGAGTTGGCCTCGATGAATACTCTGAACGTGGCCAGTCTTCCTCCACGTCGTGTGAAATCAGGAGTCGTTTTGAGGAGTCCAGTAATCTTCACCATATCACCCGGGCGAGATATGTCCACAATATCACCCATGAGTACTGCATCTACTGACCGAGGCATCTGTCCGGCAGGCAGCTCCTCCGGACGCTCCTGTATTCTAACCTTCTGCCAGTCTATGAATCTAGACCGCTCAAGTAGTAGTTTCATCGGAGTCTTCTTGCCACAAGTGAGACACTGGGCTGGTTCAGTGTATCTTCCCTCTTCCTGTTCCTGAGGTATTTCAGTCATGCAGACTCTGCACTGAAATGTTGCATTTACTAACAACGGCTTGACTTCACTAGCACGCATCATTATACCGTCGACACGGATTAGGCGTCCTATGTGCTTGGACCGTATGTATCTCAGCTTCACGCGCATATCTTTATGCAATTCTTCTTCGGCGAAATTGACAAGGCGGACTCTAAGCTCCTCTCCGATATCCTCCACCAACTCTTTCTTCTCGATTAGCAACATTGACCGCAAGACTCGGTCTGCTATCTGAAAGAATAACTCGGGATTCTCAGTGATTAGCTGCATAAAGAACGGTTCAAATCTAACTAGGTCCCCAAAATCTACAGAGAGAGAGGTTTCTTCACTGGATAGTCTCAGCAGACTCTTCCAATATACCTCGTTATTACGTGTGTCCTTGTAGGTACGCAAGAACTCCTCAAACAGTTTCTCCAGTTCCTCTGTAGACACTTCTTCGGTTGTCATGATGCTTCTGAACACTCCAAATCTAGTCTGCAAGATTCGTGATTCAGCGATTCCGAATGAGGCTTGGTTGTCAATCGGATTCTCACATTGTCTATGCCGGGTCGGGTATTAAAACCCGCTCTCGTTTCTTGCGAGCATGCCTTTTTAACTCTGCCAGAGGATATCATGTCTTCGTTTGGTAGAGAGTAATCCGTTCACCAACCACCGTTTCTTACAGTCTACTCTGCAACTATTTCGCGCCAAGAAGAGAATAGCATGTCAAGCTCATCGCATAGCCACCTTTCTTCTTGGGTCATCCTTTTGCGCTTATTCTGATCTGTGCCAGACTTTGCAACCTGTATTATATTGGTCAATCGCATCTGAATCAGCATCTGGACAACCCGTTGTCGTTGCTTGATTTCATCATGTATTTCGGGGTCTAGAGATGTCCTGTCGCGTTGTATCAATTGCAGTCTTCGACTCAATCCAGAATAAAGTGCATTAGGAAGTCTCTCTAGTATGTGTGGGTTTCTGCGTTGAAGGTCGTAGCGCTTTTGAACATCTGCGAGCGATTCGTATGCTCTATTCGGATCCAAATCCACCAATCCGTGTTCAATTAGAATCTCTATTGCCCAGTTCGGTAATTCCTCTGTTGTTCCGGCCTTGTAGGGACCTATCTTCCTGTCACCAACACTGATCTCCGGAACATCCTCCCGGACTATACATGGGCGAATCTCATTAAGGAAAAGCATTCTAAATCGGGCCCTTGCTTCTTCAGAACTCTCTCGAAAAATCATTGTTCACACAATCTTCTCTCAGATGCCTGCGAAACCATAAAGAGGTTGTTCTTTGGCCGATAGTCGTTCGCTCCTTAGTTCGGGGACTCCTTGGACGGCGTTCATAGAACAGGGGAGCCTACAGCCAATTCTTGGATACTACATATGCGAATGCTCCGGAGAATCTATTAAGGTTACAAGAAACGTGGCATTCATCAACTGAGAGTGCAGACTAAAGATACACAGAAAGGGACGGAAACTGGAATGAACATGGAACTGTGGACTGAGAAATATCGTCCGCCCACCTTGAGTGGGATCATTGGACAAGAGTCCATCATTGAGAGCTTGACCAGGTTTGTGGAAACCAACAATGTCCCTCATTGCCTGTTTGCGGGACCACCAGGTACGAGCAAGACCACTGCTGCAATGGCATTGGCTAGAGATCTCTTCGGAGGTACATTCGGACGAAACTTCATGGAACTGAACGCAAGTGATGAGAGAGGTATTGACGTAGTTAGGAATCAAATCAAGACCTTTGCTAGAACCATGCCGGCCGGTGATGCGCCATTCAAGATCTTGGTACTGGACGAGGCAGACCATCTCACATCCGATGCGCAGCATGCCCTAAGGCGTACAATGGAGTCATATGCAGCGTCCTGTAGAATGATTCTGATCTGCAACTATTCCAGTAGAATCATTCCTCCAATCCAGTCAAGGTGCGCAATATTCAGGTTTCCCCGTCTGGACAATAATGCAATCGGGGAACGGGTCCAGTTCATTGCAAAGAAAGAGAAGGTAGCTCTTGATGCAACCGGAAAGGATGCCATCCTGTACCTTGCAGAGGGGGATATGAGAGCTGCAATCAATCTCCTGCAAGCGGCCTCTTCGGCCGGAGAGAAGGTCACTGAAACAGTGGTTTACGCCATAGCTGGAAAAGCCAATCCAAAGGCAATCAGAAGCATGTTGGACCTTGCAAATGAAGGAGATTATGAAGCGTCACTTGAAGCGCTCAGAAGCTTGGTCTATCAACAAGGAGTTTCTCCTGTGGATCTGGCAAGACAGATGCACCGAGAGGTGCTCCGAATGGAGATTTCAGAGTCAAACAAGATGGCGATTCTAGAGAAGACTGCGGAGGCTGAATTCCGAATAGGAGAAGGAGCTAGTGGCGAGATTCAGATATCTGCACTTCTAGCACATATCGGACTGGAGCAAGGTCAGCAATGAGAAATGAGAATCTTCCTTGGCCAGAGCAGTATAGGCCAGAATCTCTGAAAGAGGTGGTCGGTAACACAGCATCAGTCAAGGGGCTCAGAGATTGGATAGAATCTTGGGTCAAGGGAACGCCTAGTGTCAAGGCAGTATTGTTGATAGGGCCACCTGGAGTTGGAAAGACGGCATCCATCGGTGCTCTCTCCCGGGACTACAATCTAGAGCTCGTGGAATTCAACTCGAGTGACAAGCGAAACAAGGGCGTCATAGAGGATTATGTATGGAAAGCGGCAACTCAGCAGACACTGGATGGACGCCTTCGAATTATCCTCTTGGATGAGGTTGATGGTCTGTCGGGTACCAGTGACAGAGGCGGAGTCAACGCCATCCTGAAGATTATAGATGAAACTGGTCATCCAATTGTGATGACTGCAAATGACCCTCATAGTCCACGCCTAAGCAGCTTGGTCAAGAAGTGCAAGGTGTTCATGTTTGCCTCTATTGAACCAAAGCAAATGGTAGAAGTGTTGAGAAAGATTGTGGCCACACAGGGAGCTGAGTTTTCTGATGACAAGATGGAGGAGATTGTAGGACAGTCTGGTGGTGACCTTCGCGCAGCAATCTCAGACCTTGAAACTGTCTTGGTAGGAGAGCATCTCCCGGAAGAGATACTGTCGTCTAGAGATATTCGACGTGATGTTGAGGAGGTCTTTCGTCGCCTATTCATGACAACAGATCTTGGTGCGGCCAGACAAGTGATTTCCGAGTTGGATATTGACCACAGAGAGCTGTTGTTGTGGCTTGAAGAGAACGTTCAGCTCCACCTATTGACTCCAAGAGAGCTGGAGATTGGACTGGAGTTTATCTCCTTGGCAGACTTGTCCCTGGGAAGGATTATGAGAGGGCAGAACTGGAGGCTGCTCGCATACGTCTATGACTTCTTGTCTGCCGGGATTGCTACAAGCAGAACAGATACGCCCTACCGAAATGTTCAGTACTCTAGACCAACTTGGCCGCTGTTAATGTGGCAGGGCAAGAGGGTACGCGATAAGCAGAAAGACCTTCTCGTAGCCCTATCGACAGTCGCAGGGGTTTCAAGAGATAGAGCTATTCGCACATACGGGAACGCTATGGCCGAGATTGTCAGGCGCAGCCCAGAACTCAGGAAGGCCTTCTCCAGTTGGCTTGGGGTTAGGGGAAGTCTCTTAGACTAGAGAGATAGTGGTTGTTGACAGCTGCGAGCGTCAGCTTGAATCTATCCAGAAATCTCAGATGCTCACCAATATGCTTGTGTATTCTCCTTATGGCAAATTCGCTGGGTTTCATTCGAAGTGAAACGACAGTTTCTACCAGAACAAGGTTCTCAGGCGGTGCTGGTCTAATCCCACTCGGAATCACGCTCTGTCCTGAAAGGATATCAGCTATGAGAGAAGGGCTGGATCCTCCTTCTCCAATCTCCTGCAGTAAGGACGCTGTCTTTCGTACAAGTTTCCACAGGAAATTGGTTCCGAAAAGGTCCAAAGTAAGTGTTCCATTGTGTTCAATCAGGCATGCATTGAGGATTGTTGCGGTAGTTGGCCGGTTTCCGTCTGGTTTTGCGAGTTGGTGAAAGTTGTGGGAACCTAGCATGAGCTGCAATGAATGACGCATGGGTGGCAAATCAAATCTAGACGAGGGGGTATCAAAGTAGTATCTGTAATGGCGCATAAGTGAATCGAATCGTGGTCGGAAGTTACTTGGCGCTGGTGCATACGCCCAAAGTGTGATGTCCCACGGGAGGTGCCTGTTGATTCTGTCTATGTCTAGGTGCTTCTCAGTGACAATCTGGACAATCTGACCTATGCTGTGGACGCCTCGATCTGTTCTTCCTGCGAGTTGGATTGTCTGAGTGGAGTGGGTGTTTCCGCTCCATTTACTCACGGCTTCGATAAGTTCGCTTTGTATCGTGTCAAGTCCTGGCTGATGCTGTGATCCATGGTATCTCTCTCCAAGATAACACACGCGGGCAACATAGGAAGTCAAACACACGACCTCGCCATTATGACTGCCATAGACCGAACAGGTTTCTAAGTGCCCGAGCCCGATGGTCTTCAATACGATACCGATAGATCTTGATTCTTCCAAACATCTTCTCTTCAACGAGACCTGATGCAATTAGCACCTCAAGATGGGATTTGGTTGAGCTATGGTTCAACGAAACTCTCCTACAGAGTTCCGATATGTTCAACTCACTGGAGGTGGCTAACTCTTTCAGAATCTTGATTCTGCCTCTTGACGAGAATATCTCCTCAATGGATACACGCGACGCCTTTGCAGATTCACTCGTAATTGTCAGAAACCCCCTATTTCCTGAGCAGCTCCAGTAGGTAGTACTCCAGCAGTTCCGCAGGCACATCTGACAGGCCTATGAGTGTTGTCTGGCCTCTCTGGCCAATCCCTGATCGTTTTGTGTCAACCAATCCATGAGAATTCAAGTCCTGAACCCATTCCCAGACTTGGGTGTGCGCTCGCGGTTCCTCATTGTACTCCTCGCATACAGATTGGTACATCTCCTCCAGTTCACCCATTGTGATGTAGGCGCCTCGATTCTCCTTCAGTTGGCGCGCCGCCGCTAGAAGAAGAAGACTATTCTGTTTCGGCAGGGTCGTGAAAATCTCCTTTCTTAACTCTGGATGAGTGTCTGCCTTGGCCTTTCTTGCGTAGTCTGGAATCACCTTTCTGGAATCTGTACTGTCAGCTTGTTTTCCCGCTCTCCATAGAAGCTCAATCGCGTAACGAGCGTCTCCCCGGTCTGAAGCGATATCGCAAATCAGCTGAAGTGTTTCGTCCATGACTGCATTCTCTCTAAATGCCATATCTGACCTTTCTTTCAGAATGTCGTAGAGTGCTTCGGAGCTATATTGCTCGAAACGAAGTATGTTGCGCTGAAGTGTGCTAAGCGTACTTGAGTCCAATATGTCTTCGCTCAGAGGGACCTTTCGTCCAATGCCAATCATTGCGAGACGTTGTGGAGCGTTCAATCGGTCGTCCATGAGTCTAGTGAGATCGTATAGTATGTCAGCACCTCGTTGACGGATGAAGTAATCAAGCTCGTCAAGCATCAATAAGAGATAGCGATCTTCTTCGTCTAGGACTTCAACAATCATTTGAAGGAGTTCTTCTGGTGAGTGACCTCGGCGAGGAAACCTTGGTTTGAACTCCCTGAGTATTCTCAGGTATACTAGGTATGTGCTCTTACTCACACGACAATTGATGTGGAGCTTATGTAGTCTTATGCCGCGCCGCTCAGCAGCTTGAATCATCTGTTCTGCAAAGCGCTTGGTGACAGCAGTCTTCCCGGTTCCAACGGGCCCCTCGATTATGAACTTCTGACTCGTACGACCAGGAGACGTAATGAGTGTCTTGAAGCTCTGTGCGAGGGTCTTCAGCTCGGATTCCCGATGTGGCAACTTCTCGGGTACATAGTCTATGGATAATAGCTGTTCAGACTTGAATACGCTTTGCCGACTCAGTTCGTCTTCAATGTAGTCGTGAGTCACGAGTCATCACAGCCCGACGAAAGCTAGGTTCGAGAGCCTTAAAAGAGTTGTGTGGAGTGTTCGATTAAATGTACATTAGCAGGGGAGGTTGCCGAAAGTAATAGTGGCGAGTTCTTAACTCAAGATCCATATCATCGTCCTGAAGGACTCATTGGGGTCATGTTAGTCATCACTCGCCGCTGGATTATAACATGGCTTCAGCCTTAAATTTCACTGAAAACGTGGTGCGACTGCCGGGATTTGAACCCGGGTTGGAAGCTTGGGAGGCTTCCGTCCTAACCAAGCTAGACTACAGTCGCCGGACACTTCACTCAGGTGTCTTGATAAAAGACTATCGTTACTCTCTTACGGAAAACTGTGATTATACGGTGTCGAATGTGAATGCTTATCTTGAACTTGGGACACCGCGCACTCCCTAAAGAGATGTTTAGTGATGTCCTCTAAAGGCACAAGAGCAGACTTCTGGCAGGGAAATCAGGCGTGCGCAGAGGCTGCAATTGCGGCAGGTTGCACCTTTTTCGCTGGATATCCAATTACGCCAGCCTCAGAGATTGCAGAGATTATGGCATCTCGACTTCCACGGGTTGGAGGAACCTATCTACAGATGGAAGACGAGATAGCAGCAATCTCTGCGGTCATCGGTGCTTCGTGGGGAGGAGCGCTCTCGATGACAGCAACGTCGGGGCCAGGCTTTAGTCTTATGCAGGAGAACATTGGATATGCAATAATGACCGAAACCCCCTGTATAGTGGTCAATGTACAAAGAGCAGGTCCTAGTACTGGACAGGCTACAAAAGCAGCTCAGGGCGATTTCATGCAAGCCGGATGGGGAACGCATGGCGATCATGAAAGTATAGTGCTGGCACCTTATTCGGCACAAGAAACGTACGAGCTCACACTACGTGCATTCTTCTTGTCAGAGAAACTTAGACATCCAGTGATACTGTTATCAGATGAAATCGTGGCACACTCCCGGGAGAGGGTCATGATAGACTCTGGCCGGGATGTCAGAGTGAAACGTCGTTTCGCTAGAAACGGAGAGCCGCCTTATGGTGGGACCGAAAAAGGAGTGTCAATAATGCCTCGGTTCGGCGATGGACATGATTTGTTAGTCACTGGGTCCACGCATGACAAATTGGGTTTCAGGAGAACCTCTGATTCTGAAACTCACAACAATCTGGTTCGGAGAATCACTGGGAAGGTTCAGAATGAACGAGAGCTCCTGACTGATGTGGTGTTGTCTGGACCGGAATCAGCAGATTGGGGAGTTGTTTCGTATGGGTGTACGTCCAGGTCCGTTGAGGAGGTTATGACAAACAGCTCTGTGAATGTTCGGTCTCTCAGGTTGAGAACACTCTGGCCTTTCCCCGATGCCGAGCTGTTGAAGTTCGCGGAGTCCGTCGAATCATTGTTGGTACCGGAGCTGAGTCTGGGCCAGCTCTCTCGAGAAGTCTTGCGGGCCGTAGGTAATTCGGCGGATGTTGTATCGCTGACTAAGATTGGAGGAGGACGGATGATAGAACCAGAGGAAATCGTTGAGAGAATTACTGGTTCTGTCTGAAGACTCGATAGAAGTTGGTTGGATTCTAACATCTGCGACAGCTCATAGTCATTTCCAACAGCGACAAGAATGCTGGTGGGCATCCAGACCACTACTGACATTGATACGTTGGCCCTTCCACACCAAGGACTCTCTACATCCACTACCACTTCATGCAAGCCTGGAGAAACCCAACTTGGCAAAGAAACTTCTACAGGAGATAAGACGTCTACATTCTCGACGTGGGCTGCAGGAACCGTCAGATTGTCAACCCATAGGCTGAGGTTGGTCATGATTACAGATTGACTGTTGTCATCTGTGATATTCAGGGCTATGCTGAGTTCTTCTGCATAGTACGCTACCGCCATCTCGACTTGGGCATTGATTTTGCCGTATACAAACACCTCGAACCTGGAGGGTTCTGTAAGCTGAAACGACGTTCCTTCAATCTCAACTGTAAATGCGTGTGGACCCAAGGAAGCACTTTGCTCGATGCTGATGAGAATCTCGGATTGTGTGTTTGCATTGACTGAAGTGTGCGTGTCGAGTTGTCCTTCTGAATCTCTGAGCAATATCGGAACAGACTGATTGAGTAGCCATGTGGAGTTCACATCAAAGGCAATAGATATGTTACCTCCACGTTGTGCATCCCAAGTCGACGCTATTGACATAATCTGCACAGGCCGAGGCAGGACTTGGATTGTAATGCTTTCATACTCGGTCATGTAGAGAGGATTGTTTGCGGTGAGGTTTACATGAGAGAGTCCGGGTTCTGTTTGAAACGGGATAGACACATGATAAACCCCACTTCCGATATGAGTCATGCTCCCTGCCGAAAAGGCAGTTTCCCAAAGGATTGTGCTATCGGTTATGGGTACTCCTTCCTTATTTTGCTGCTCCGTGGAAATTTCAACGGATTCCGCCTGAGTCCCATCAGGAGTCTGACAATACACGGCCACTGGCGTGGTAAATACGGTCAGGTTGGAAGAAGGTTGTGCTACCGTGATCGGAAAGGACTGTGAGAAGGGAAGAAAGTCCTCAGTTCCATTGCTCGATAGCGTTAGGGTGTAGTCCCCGGGAGGTGCCATTGAAGAATTCCAGTTGAAGTCAACCATACCATCTGAAGAAGTTGTGGTGTCTTCTTGGAACAGTTGAGCCATGAAAGAGTCGAGAAGTGTAACTGTTACGGATGAGTCTGCATATGCAATGGCGTCATTATGTGCAGAGGTGACCTTGAAGACCAGAGTCGTATTATCATCGGATTCTAGGCTCAACGATGAAAGCGAGCTCACTTGTAGAGATCCTCTTGTGATGTCTATTTGGACTGTATCACCGTCCCCCTGGGAGTATGAGTCATAGACTTCAACAGTGAATATGACGTATGCCAGTGCGCCTCCAGGACCTGGAGAGGTGTCTCCAGCTACTATTGTGTAGGACGAGTTGAAGAACTGCGCTTCGGGGGATGAAGGAATAAAATAGCTCTCGCCAAACACTGGACTTTGATCCGTTGTGACGGCAAAGGAAACATAGCACCAACCTTGAGGGCTAAAGTCTGCCGTCAACCTGGCAACCATATTGATTGTTTCTCCGACCTCGTACACTAGCTTGTCCGTTTCGAAGTAGTCAAACTCGAAATAGTATGCGCGTACTGGTGTGGCTAGACATAGTAGGACAGAAACAGAGGCTATGATTGCAATCAGTGGTTTTTTCTGCAAGTGGCCCACCGCAACTTGGTGCTTGTATTCCCTAAAAAACGCCACACGATTACAACGACAACTTTAATTCAAGACTGAATGCCCTCTGCTTCTGAGGAATTGGAGCGTCTGAATACTATGGTGGTCAGACTAAAGAATACGATAATCGAGTCCATTGAGGACACTGAAACAAGGAAACTAAAAGTCTTGAACATGGTCAGCAAGGAGGAGGGGGCGAGAGTAGTCTTGGAGCTTCCAGAAGTTCTTTGCGACACAATGAATCCCCAAGATGAGGTCACCATAGTGATAGACTCTAAGCCAATTGCAAGAGGTCCAAGTGCGAAGCTGTATGCGGAAGGAAAGGTATTCCGCATCAAGGAGGATGCGGGTCTGGAAGTTGTTGGTGCGATTGGAGGCCTAAGATTGGTTCTTACAATCAGCAAACCAGCCGCATCTCAGAGAAAAACGTTCGACTCGGATAAGTTCCTCTTGGCGATTATATGATTCGTTCATCCTGACCAGTTTGGCCGGTTAGGACCCTGATTGAGCAGCCAATCATCGGTAACAGTGGAAGATATAGAGGCCATATGAATCGCGCATCGAAATAGGCGAAGAACAGACCCAGAAAGGCCAAGGGGAGAAGTGATACGAATCCCAGCAGAGCGTCTCTCTTTGCTATTCCCCACGATTGGCATTTCTCTCTTCTGAATGTAATGAGGAGGATTGTGATTGGCAGAACGAACGTTATTCCGATGCCTCCTGCAACCTGAATCATTCTCGACAGTGATTCAAAGATTCTAACATGGAAGCCAAGCGAATTTGCCAGCTCACCAAATATCAGAAATCGGAGAGCCAAGTGAAGTATTGAAGCTGGTAGGAGTATCCAGAGCTTCTTGACTCCTACTAAGAAGGCTGTCTTAAGGTCAGATTCTGATCTTGACTCGTCGATTTCCCTCAGCACATAATACAGCCCTATGAAGAGAACTACTTCCTTCACAATGACTCCGAAAAGCAGCAAAGACATTGCAAACCAATCACCCTTCCCTTCAATCTGTCCTATGACAACGAGTAGCATTATGAGAACGGCGAGTGCGTCTACTAAAGGTACAGCACCGTAGAAAGCAACTGGGAATGACACTGTGCAAATGGCTGCTGCCAAGAAGGCCGACCTTTCATCTAAGTAGTAGTTCTTCACGTATCTGAACATTCCAAGACCTATTAGGCAGACGAAACCCAGGTTCAGAATAGAGAGTATTAGGAAGGAGTCTAGTAGTCCATTTAGCAGTGACACTACCAAGGGCAATACAGGTCTCAACGCCATGGGTGTAGAAACGTCTTCAAGACTTCCAACGCCATCGAAATAGTCGATATAACTGAGATAGGCATAACTATCTGGATAGACATGACCGAATCTTACCATGGAAGTCACGCAGGCAAGGACAATCAGAGTAATCGCATATTTGTTCATGGTAGTATCGGTCTATTTCCTTCAGCTCATACTTAAATCCCTAACCTAGAAAGATGGGGTTGGTCATTTCCAGTTATAATCACAGAATAGTTACGGCGACCCCTCTTTCTGTCAGTCAGGGCCTGAATAGTCGATTGTTAGATATCAGAAGTCCATTTCAACGAACATTGTATCCTAGGGAACGTACTGGGATCTGCCTGAAATCTAGTTAGCGATAATGTGCCTGTTCTCTTTGGGTGTGGTCTTTGATTGATGAAACATTCGAGGCTATTCGGAGCTCATCGTGGTCTTGTCCTGACTGTTCAGGACTGCTAGTGGTGAACCAGGGTTACATAGTCTGTGCGGAGTGTGGACTGGTCATTTCCAGAGAGTATGTCCTGCCCACTTATCAGATGGGTGAGGAACGACATAGTGACAAGCCTGATGCAACTGTCTATGTTTCCTTGGGTAATCGGATGCACATTGTGGATGGGCTTGGAAGCTACATTGGTTTTCATAAAGAGAAGTACTTTCAGGATGCGCAGGGTCAGACTCTATCAGCGAGGTCGCAAAAGAGATTCAAGCGTCTAAAAACGGTCTATAGTACACGAATAAGAATCGGTCGGAACGAGGCAAAATACAGGGCTCTCCGAACACTCAACCATGTTTCGAAGCTGTTGATGCTGAGTGAACAAGTGCGTGATCGTACTGCATACCTCTACAAGAAGATAGTTACAGAGGCGTCCACTAAGATTACGAACAACATCCTACTAATTGCAGTATGTCTGCTTATGGCTGTTCGTGAGTATAAGGATGGGGCGCCGATAACGTTGGATGAGATAGCTAGTACATTCGAAAAGTGCGGCCATCGGGTGAATATCAGAGCTATAGTCAGAGAGGCATTGAAGCTCAAATCACTGACAGGCATTGCTCCTCAGATTCGCCGGCCAGAGGACTATGTGCCAAGAGTTCTCTCGATGTTAATGAATAGTGACAAAGTCGTAAGAAAGATACGAGCTCGGGGTTGGGACTTGAGAACCTATGAAAATGCACTAAGAGACAAGATGCTTGAGATTCTCGGAATTATACCGGCCTCGAGAAGAGGTGGTCGGAATCCCTTCATATTCACAGTTTCTGTCGCTTATGCTAGTGATCGATTGATTGCAGATGAGCATGGAAGACGCTCTGTACTCACTCAGAAACTTACATCCAACGCGACGAAGGTAGCGGAGTATAGTATTCGTGATCACTTTGGGATGATGAAGAAGGAGATTGTTGTGCTCACTGAGCATACTTAGGCATGGTTCTTGACTGATTTGCCGCCGGTCATCTGTTTGAGCTGAGAGAGAATGTCGAAATGTGATGTGATTGTTCTCAGATGTCCAGAAGAAAGGTGCAAGGGGTGTAAACACCCCTCCTTTTCCACATGCTCCAGACTTGCTTCACTTACGAATGATGATTCATCCAAAGCCGTGATACTAGAGCCAGAGAAGAACTTGGTTCATGTGGGGGGTCTTGAGGGCCAGATTCCAGTTAGGCCACCATGGAAAGGAAATGATTGGGAAACAGTCTTCATTAATGATTGCGCTCAGCTGCTTAGTCCGCATCTAAAGCTCATGGATGTCTACACCATTGGTCCCTATCTCTCTCTCTTCTTTGATAGGACTGGTGAGAGTAGCATCCTCCATAGAACTCACCCCTTGGTAAGAAGCCCCCTTGAATTTGGACTGTTGGACAGGCTCAGCGATGATCTACAGAAGCTCATAGAGGACATGCCAAGTATCAGGATGGAGCTGTCAGAAAGACTTCAGCATGTGTCTGAACGTGTTTCAGCTCGGATTGTACAGACATTACCAGAGATAAGCGAAACTACACGAAGGAGAATAGCTAGTGTTGTAGCCAGCCGGACTTCTGTGTTAGGTCCGTTTCTTCCGATTCTATTGGATGATGGAGTGGAGGAGGTCTACGTGGATCGACCTGGAGTTCCAGTCTATTTTGACCATCAGAGTTTCGGAAGATGTTCTTCTGATATTGTCTTAGACAAGGACGACGTCGCGCGTCTGGCTACCTTGGTAAGAGCTGAAAGCAACTTACATCTGGACAGAAGGAATCCTTCACTCAAGACCAATATCCGACTTCAAGACATAGATTTGCGTCTAGCAATCAGCACACCGCCACTAAGTCCCGACGGCGTGCATCTAGAGATTCGGCGAGCGAAGGAAACCCCATTCTCGATTATGGATCTTGTACTAAATGAAACTCTTGGTTTGAAAGCTGCCGCGGCCTTGGCGTTAGCTGTCGGTTCCAGATTCAACATAACCGTAACGGGAGGCCCGGGCACAGGAAAGACGACCTTGCTGAACGCTCTGGATATGAGTGCGCCATCAATGTGGAGGAAGATATACATTGAAGATGCGATTGAGAGTAGAGTCTTTCCGAATCACCACCAAGTTCGAATTCGGGTCGACCCTGTTGATGAGATTAGCAGCAGGTTCGATAAGACGTCAGAGATAGTCAAGAGTCTTCATCGATCCCCCGATTATCTCGTTCTCGGTGAGATACAGACAGCTGAACATAGTAGGGCACTCTTCCAAGCTATTGCAGCAGGACTTAGGGTAATGCAGACATGTCATAGCGATTCTGCAGCAAGTCTCGTGGCTCGATGGACCTCAGGACATGGGATAGAGAGAACGAATTTGGCCCTGTTGGATTTGATTGTCACGATGGAAAGGCCG
>JBHLOD010000210.1:0-1412 GCA_048940825.1 Promethearchaeota archaeon
ACGGGCCTTTCTGAGTATGCCGAAGGTCACATTCTCATCAAGACATCTCCCAACGTGAACGGCACAGTTCTCGAGGAAGAGATATTATCGAGGTATCCCGAAGTGCAGAGCACAGACTCTGTCGCATCTTCACTGAAGGCAATGGAGGAGAACACCTTCCAGGTCGGAGGGACAAGAGCCCGTTGGGTGGGAGTTGTATTTGCAGTTGTGTTGGCGATTGTTGGCACAGCACTAGTCGTGGGACTTACTTTACGGGAGAAGGAATACGAAACTACGTTGCTCAGGGTCCGCGGCTTCACTCGAGGTCAAGTTCTGAAGGTTCTTGTTGCAGAGATAATGGTGATGATCCTCTTCTCGCTCATACTGGGAGTTGGGACAGGGTTCATTCAGCTATTTGGAGACCTTGCCAATCAGAGCCAGAACCTGCAACAGCTTGTAAGACCAGTGGTGGTTCTGTCTGTACCTGCGGTCTTTGGGATGATTACTATGGTTGCTGCTGTTCTAGTGGCGGCTTTGATACCGATAGTTATCACATCGAGATTCACAGAATCGAAAGTTGATGTTCTGAGGGAATAGAAATGGAGTCTATGCCTAGCTACATAGAAACACGAGACTTGGTAAAGGTATACGAGCTCGGCGATGTTGAGGTCCAGGCATTGAGGGGCCTCTCCATGAAATTGGACAAGGGTGAGATTATCGCAATAGTAGGACCGAGTGGTTCAGGGAAGACTACACTGCTGAACATACTCGGAGGCCTGACCCATGCGACTGCAGGCAAGAGTTGGGTTGCAGGGGAAGATATCTCATCGTCTAGCCCTGCAAAGCTAGGCGCATTGAGGCAGAGGGTCGTTGGCCACATCTTTCAGACGCTGAATCTCATCCCTACTCTTACTGCATATGAGAATGTTGAGCTGCCGATGCTTGCCATCGATACTCCTAAGGACGTGCGGAAGATACGTGTCACTGAACTTCTAGACAAAGTAGGTCTCGGGCTCAGAATGAATCACAAACCCGATGAGCTCTCCGGAGGCGAGAAACAGCGAGTCGCCATTGCTGCTGCTCTTGCGAACGACCCTCCCATTCTGATTTGTGATGAACCTACAGGCGACCTGGACACTGACACCGGAGCCAAGATAGTGGAGTTCCTGATAGGAGTGAATAAGGAGATGGGCAAGACCGTTCTAATTGTCACCCATGATCCGGCAATTGCCAGACAGACTGATAGAATCTATCGAATCATGGATGGTCGGATAATCTCGGTTCAGACACCAAGTGAATCTGAAGAGGCAGGTGCCGCGATGCGGATACAGATGTATAAGGACCGACTTGAAGAAACCTCGCAAGAGCTTGAGGTCCTTCAGAAGGCTTACAGTGAACAGAGAATCACGCCCGGAACTTTCGCAGAACGCTGG
>JBHLOD010000210.1:1512-4032 GCA_048940825.1 Promethearchaeota archaeon
CACGGGAAGATGGTAGCCGCGTCTTCCACAAGCGGATGGCCGGGAAAACTACCCGGCAGGGTTGGTGACTCGCCAATAATCGGTGCAGGAGTCTATGCCAATGACATTGCAGCTGCGAGCTGTACAGGCAAGGGAGAACAGATTCTGAGGATTGTCATGGGGAGGATGGCAGTATTATTCGTAGAGGAGGGTCTTGAGGTTCAAGACGCCACGGACAGAGCAATGCGACTCCTTCGTGAGAAGACAAGTGGAGAAGCAGGCTTGATCATGGTCGATAGTGCGGGAAATGTGGGAATAGGATTTGATACCCTGCATATGCCTGTCGCGGTGCTTGGCCATAGGGGGGACACAATATACTGTTCGATGACTCCGTCTTGGCCGCTTTCCTGAAGCCTCAGTCAGATCTGGCTCTTGCTCAAGATTCGAGTCTGGAGCAGGAGTGCTATAGTAGCGACCGCTAGTAGGAAGTCAAAGACGCTGGAAACGATTAGCATTGCTGCCATCGACGGCGTGTCTAGGATTTGAGCATACGTCAAAATGGGGAGCAGAAATCTCACAATGCTTGCAGCTATTGGAATTGCCACATACCTCCGCGGATCCTGTGATGCCACAACTTGAAGGCTCCCCATAGCTACAGCGAGCAGACCCATGGTTCTCCAGTAGAGCGGATATGTGGGAATCAATCCCCCTGTTGAAAGTGTGATTATCAGATCTCCCCAAAAGAGGATGACTAGTCCCATTACGAGCTCGAAAAGCCCGCCGAAAGCAATCACGATGCGAAGAACTCGATATGGCCTATCTTGAGCATCCATTTCTTGTCACCGATTACAAACGGATGTAGAAGACGGTGGTGCCATCTTGGGAATAAGAGTTCCTGCGTGCGGGAATCACTCGTTTGCAGCCAAGATGACACCTGTGGTGACAAGGTTAGTACTCATGCAAGCTTGTTAGGTGACGGCTTTGATCTCTCCCCTGACGCCAATCACGTAGGTTCTGAGAGGAATGTCTTTGCCGGAGTTCCGAATTGCATCTTCTGTTGCTCTTGCCAGACCGTGGCAACAGGGCACTTCCATGTGGACCAGTGTGATGTCCTTCACATCGTGTAGCCTGAAGATTGATGATAGCTTGTCGACATTTGCATTATAGTCTTCAAATTTGGGGCATACAAGCACGGCGGCCTTGCCCTTCAAGAAGTCCTCATGGAGGCCTGCATAGGCGGGGCCGGCACAGTCCGCTACGACCACTATGCTTGAGTTCTCAAAGATTGGATGTTGGGGACTCAACAGGCGCAATTTCACTGGCCACTGCTGGAGTTGTGAAGGCGCCATCTTTTCTGGGACTGCTCCATCGTGAGCGGAGTGTTCCTCAGCGGCAGAGTAGGTGAATGCCTCAGAGCCGGCACAACCCACTGAGGATCCTGTGGCATCTGCAGCGACCGTCTGCGCCCTTATTTGAGCGACATGGGTCAATGCGGCCTCTTCATCAAACTCGACTGTTTCAATCTCTCGTAGAGTTAGCGCCCCCTCAGGGCAGTGTCCTAAACATGCTCCAAGGCCATCGCAGAAGGTTTCAGAAACTACCTTCGCTTTTCCATCGACAATCTGCAAAGCACCCTCTGCACAACTTGGGACGCACAGACCACAACCTGTGCATTTGTCCTCGTCAATCATAATCATTAGTCGTCTGACCATTGTCAATCACACTTCTACGAAGTACACAACTGTTATAAAGTAACTAGTTACCGAAAAGTAAGTGATTCTAATGGTAAAACGCGTCAAGTCTGCAGTCGAGGTCTGCCCAGTCTACATGGCGTCCCGGATACTTGGAAAGAAGTGGACGATTCTCATTCTGCAGACGCTGATGAGACCTAGGTCTGCAGAGGAAATGCGCTTTAGTAGTATACACAGAGATCTTGATTGGATTAGTCCCAAGGTAATGACTGAGCGCCTAAGGGAGTTGGAGCACGAGGGAATTCTTGAAAGGAACGTAGACGCAGCCAGTATCCCACCCAAGGTGTCCTACAGACTTACGAGAAAGGGGAATGATCTCAGAGGAGTTCTAAAAATGATGCAGCGATGGGGTCTGAAGTACGGAGGGAGCCATTCTGAAGTATGTTTGGGTCCTGGATTTCAGAACTGCAAAGGGTGCCAAGAAAGATCCCAATGAAGAACTAGGGCGGGCCTAGTTGTCCCTCTCTATGATCCAGATGAGTTCTTCCTCCACGGTAGACGTCATCCGTGGTCTTGTCTTCATTCGTCCGACTTCTTCACCTGTCTTCTTGTATACCACTATCGTTGGACTGCTTGTGATGTCGCAGACTTCGACTTCTTTCGGACTTGGAGGGACTGCCCACTGGGTCTTGGACCCGAAGGGAGGCTTGGTCATCCCGCCAAGTGCTCTTGCTTTGAAGCCGAGTTCTTGCTCAAGCAGAGAGAGCACAGGTATAGCTCTTCTAGAGTCGCCACACCAGTCTGCAAAGAAGGCGACTACCACGTAGTCATCTATGAGCGTTTTGAGTAT
>JBHLOD010000211.1:0-4007 GCA_048940825.1 Promethearchaeota archaeon
CGAGCCTACGTATTGATGGAGATTGAGATTGGGCACACGGACAAAGTCCTCGAGCAGCTCAAGTCGATCAACGAGGCAACACGAGTGGCAGTAACCACTGGTGTCTATGACATTGTGGTGCTTCTGGAGGTTGAGAATCTGGAGGCACTCTATGAAATCACAGTCAACAGGATTCACAAGATTCCTGGCATCCGTGACACGTCCACTGCCGTAGTTGAGAGAATGATAGGCTGAGATTGGTACATTGGACCCAAAGTCCTTAAAACACACCGTGAGTTCACTCTCTTGTCCATGAGGGAATTAAACTCGAGAACGCCTTCATGAAGCAGACTTTGCTGGAAGAAGTCAAGATGGAAGATAGTATTGAGGTTAGAATCTCGGGACTTACAAAGAACTTCGATGAGATTGTCGCGGTTGACCACATGGAACTAAACGTTCCAGAAGGTTCCATCTTCGGTCTATTGGGGCCAAATGGTGCAGGCAAGAGTACAACTGTCCGACTCCTGTGTACTCTTCTCAAACCTGTTGAAGGTACGGCTGAAGTCGCGGACTTCGACATTCTCCAGGCGCCGGTCAAGGTTCGCGAGGTCACTGGTGTACTGCCAGAAGAGGCAAACCACACACTCTACCCCGCCATGAGCGCCTACGAGAATCTAGAGTACTTTGGGCGACTCTATGGAGTCTCTGATGAAGAGTTGCCTGGCCGCATTCAAGAACTCTTGGAGTTCATGGAATTGTGGGAGCGCAGAGACGACAAGGCTGGAGAGTTGAGTACAGGCAACAGACAGAGAATCGCGCTCTGTAGAGCTCTCCTACATGAACCAAAGGTCTTACTGCTAGATGAACCTACTGCTGCGTTGGACCCCGTGGCTGCGAAACGAGTCAGAGAACTCATTCTGAGTCTTTCACAGAAATCTGGACAGACCTTCTTCATCAATAGTCACAATCTGGCCGAAGTTCAGCGAATATGCGACAGGATTGCGATTATTGACGAAGGCAAGATACTACTCTCCGGGAAGACTGCTGAGCTTCGGGAGAAGCTACAGGCGCAACAGGAATTCAGGATTAGATTAGCTGGTGACTTACGTGAGGCGGAATCAATTGCTAAGTCTGCAGACTATGTCGAGTCAGTTCAGTCTGAGGCGGATTCGCTTCTTGTAGTGATCACTGACCCAATAGACAACAACTCAAGGTTGATGCGAACCCTTCTGGATGCAGGCATCAAGATTATTGAGTTTGCCGAAGAAGAGGCAACTCTAGAAGACCTCTATCTTGAGGTTATCAAAGGAGGTGCCGCGTAATGCCTCGCAACAGATCTTGGGTGGTCGCTCAGGCTGACTTCAAGGCTGCAATGGCCCTACGTTTCGTAAAGTTCGGTATATTGGGCCTAGGGTCTCTAGGACCCATCATGGTCGTTATTTCGGTGGTGAGTATAGCGCTGCTCATGCCTCCGGGACCTGATTATGAGATGTTGATGCTGTTCATGGCTCCCACAGTATCTACGATGCTTGCTCTCTTCTCTGTAATCCCTGCTTCAATGATATCAGCCAATTCCTTTGTAGGTGAGAAGGAGCAGAACACTCTGGAACCTCTTCTGGCGACTCCATTGACCGATGGACAATTGCTGATGGGCAAGCTTCTGGCTTCATTTGTTCCCAGTGGCATATTGCTCTTCGGGGGAACAGCAGTGTCAATTGTGGCCGAGAACGTGATTCTCATGTCAATGGGTCGTCCCTTCTTGCTACTCCCTGACATCCCCGGCATAATCTTCATATCACTCGCTGGGCCAGCGATGATTTTGGCGGTGGTGTCTGTCATGATTCTAATCAGTGGAAGAGTCAGCCGTGTCTATGAGGCCTACCAAGTAAGCATGTTGGTAGCTCTGGTCCTCATAGTCCCGATGATTGTGCCATCCTTCTTCATCGGATCAGGACTTGACCAATCACTAGTCTGGATGACATACATAGCCACCATTCTGGTGGCAATGGTCATAATGGCGGTGACCATGGTTCTTGCTATCAAGCGGTTCAACAGGGATACAATGATAAGAATGACTTAGAGAGGGAACCGGCACGAGGTTTCCTGACTCTCCTGCTAGTCGTCCATCTTCTTTAGTCCAGTGGGATATCTATTTGCCAAATCTCTATAGATTGCCTTGAACCTACTCAACTCTTCTTTATGATGGTCCTTCACGTCACCAATTACCTTCGCCGGAATTCCCACTGCAATCTTCTCAGACGGAACCTCAAAGTGTTGTTTCACGACAGCCCCCTCGCCTACTATTGCCCACTTGCCTACGACCGCGTAATCTGATACAATGGCTCCCATTCCCACGACGGCTTCATCTTCTATTGTAGCATTATGCACGATGCATCCGTGGCCCAGAGTCACATTGCTACCGATGACCGTTATCTCATCTGGTCTTGCGTGAATGATAACATTGTCTTGGATGCTGCACCCACTACCTATTCGGATTTCTCCATAATCTCCCTTTACGACCGCACCTGGTGCTATATAGCATTCCTCTCCAATAGTCACCCTACCTATGACCGATGCAGAATGGCTGACGTAGGTAGTATCTCCTATCACAGGAACTCTGTTTTCGAACTCGTATACTGTCAATTTCGGAACCGTATCTGTGTGGCACATAATCCCGTTATTAGATTGAGGGTGGCTGAGCTACTTTCTACCTCTGACGAGGCGGTTCTCTCACAGCCCTCCGAAACGTTAAAGGCCTACCTTTGTGAAGGCCTGTCAATAGGCTCGTTGGTAGAGTCGGAGATGTTAGGAAATGCCCACAGAGGAATCTAGCCAAAATGAGTTTCCACTTTTTCCAATACTGCGAGGAGAGTCCGTTGGAGAAGATGGAGAGTTCTCTGGTCATGTGTTCATCTTGCGCAATCCTGAGGACTTTAGTCGCAAGTGGAAATCCGATGACATAGCTGTTCTCGATGATGGGCTGAGCAAGTATATCACAGAGAACCCAGATGCGCTGAACAGCCTCTTCAAGAGTGTATCGGCCGTGCTGTCCGAGTTTGGAGGGCCTATGAGTCAGTTCTCCTCCGCCGCCATTGAGCAGGAATCAATCTGTGTCGTGAGGATAGCTGATGCAAGTCATGTCCTGGAGAACCACATGCATATTCGAGTCGTAGCAAAGGAGAATCAGGGTGATATCTTCTTCATAGATTGAACGCTTTCTCCGCATACTCTCTGGATTCTCTCTTGAATCATCAAGGCTTTATGGTACATCAAGCCAATAGCCTGTGGCCATTTCTGAAGCCCGTGGAGCGAGGAGTTTGAAGACGCACTATCTACTACTCAACTGGAATAGAGTTAGACAGTTCCAGATTCAAGTAGCCATCGGCAGTGCAATCCTCTTCGTAGTCTACGGCGCATTTCTTGTCTTATACTGTGATGCACTTGAGGGATTCTCTTTGGGCGTTCTAATGCTCGCGACACAGATTGGCGTCGGTCTGGTTTCTACCCGGCATTATCAGACGATTGGCAACAAGTCGAGGAGGAAGCTCACTTTTCTGGATCCCTCCGAGCTTGGCGGCGATTGGAAACATCTAGAGGAGGGATCAGATGTTGACGGAATATCCTGTCTTTTTGGTGATTTTCATTCTGAGCTACAAGGAATAGAACCGAAGACAGATGATGTTCTAGACCTTGCGTGGTTTGTCGTAATAGTCTGGGCAGCAATCTCGACTGCGGCAGCGGTACTGATCGGCAGCCTACCCTTTCTGTGTGTGAGCCCAGCCATCGTCTTGGCTGGTCTGTCTGCGGTCTGTTACTATGATGGCTATCAAAGTGGACCTATGGCTTCGCTTTCTGAGGATTTGGATCATCTCGAGCATCTTGTATGTTCAAGAATATCCGCTGTCCAAGCAGCGGCTTCAAACACCTTCTCTGAGCCTTTTGTGAGGTGGAGATCTAGGGACCAGACACGTGTACTGACGGATATCGGAGTCTACTTGCTCGGACGCTCGTTGGAAGAAACCGACATA
>JBHLOD010000212.1:0-3978 GCA_048940825.1 Promethearchaeota archaeon
CATAACGATACGGTTGAGTTCCAGGGCAACAAGGTGTACTTTGGATTATCAACGACCGATGGTGATTCAGACAACCGATCTGAATCCGCAGATGTTGAAGTATACCCAACATGGTCGTGGACGCATCATGGTCGCCACGCATTTGTGAACCCGGTGTGGAGCACTCATGAAACAGACTGGGGTTCTGCTGCCAACAGCGTAGAAGCGGACCCAACAGTGTCCTCATTCACGCACAACATGGGAGATGGAAGTTTTTCCTTCCGAATCGTTGTTGAGGTTGAAGACACTGTAGACGTGGGCGGAACAACCCAGGGAGTAAACGGCACTCATACATTCGTATTCTCTGCGGCTTACGATTCCGATGGTATCATGTCATCATGGTCACTTGCCGCTCAGTTGAGTCTACAAAACGAGAACTATACATCCATTGAAACGGTCACCACAAGACTTGCGAGGACCAGCGGTTTGGGTGGCCCAATCGTATTTGACTCTGCACTTGGTACGATTCTCATAGCTGCAGGAGCCGCTGGGATAGTCGCACTTGTAGCAGGTCTTGCCATAGGCAAACGGCGTTGGGGATAATGAGCCCGTAGTGACACTCTACGTGGTCGGTGGTTTAGCAACAGAAGTATGTAGGAGGACTAGCCCTCTAACGGGATACTGGATAAATCAAGTTGCCCACAAGTCTTTTAGGATAATCACCTCTCGAACTCGAGTGCGGTAGCGGTCCGCCCCTTGTTGACATCAAGGAGAATGAATGTTTTGTCCAAGTTCGAGCCAACAATCAAGTCAAAGCGATGGAAACCGGAATCTGAGGAAGAGATGCTTCACCTCTGGTTCAAAGAAGATGTGTACGCTTTCAATCCAGACTCAGAAAAGACAATCTACACTGTAGACACACCCCCGCCATACCTCTCAGGTCCAATGCATGTGGGACAAGTAATCCACTACACGCAAATTGACATCAATGCCCGCTTTCGAAGAATGCAGGGTCTTGAGGTGAACTTCCCACTAGGCATTGATAGAAATGGACTTCCTGTGGAGGTTAGAGTGGAACGAGAGCTTGGTCTCAGTATGCACGAAACATCACGTGATCTCTTCCTTCAGAAGTGCAAAGAAACGCTTGATCAAGATGAAGAAATAGTAGTCCAAGGGTTCAAGCGACTCGGTATTGGTTTCAATACTTACGATGAGGAGGGTAGCTACCGAACCGATAGCCCTAGATACAGAGCTGTGACACAGGCGACTTTCATTGACATCTGGAACAAGGGTCTCGTGTACCGTGACTATAGACCGAACAACTGGTGCTTCGACTGCGGAACCACCATAGCAGATGCAGAGGTCGAGTACTCCGAACGTCCAACGACTCTATACTATCTGTACTTCCATGTGGAAGGGTTGGGCCCAATCAAGATTGCCACAACACGTCCCGAGCTTCTTTGCGCGTGCGGAGCAGTGTTCATTCACCCAGATGATGCTCGTTATGGAGGATATGCGGGCAAGAAGGCAAGGGTACCGCTCTTCAACCTGGAGGTGCCAATCATAGAGAGCACCACTGCGCAGATGGAGTTTGGGACAGGAGCCCTCATGGTCTGCAGCTACGGAGACCAAGCAGATGTCATGGCATTTCGGGACTTTGCACTCAAACCGATAGCAGCCATTTCTCCCGACGGCACAATGACAGATGCAGCTGGCGAGTACTCTGGCATGAGGATTGAAGACGCCAGGAGGGAGATAATCAAGGATCTGAAGGAGAAGGGTCTTCTCTATCAAGAGGAACCCTCCCTTCAGAGAGTCCCACTCTGTTGGCGCAGCAAGACGCCCATCGAGTTCATCGCGATGGAAGAGTACTATGTTAAGCAGACTGACTTTGTGGAGGATCTGCTCGAGATCGCTAGGACCGGTACCTTCTTCCCCTCGCATCATCGGCAGGTTCTCATCGACTGGCTCAACAGAGTGACTGTAGACTGGCCTGTCAGTAGGCGAAGATACTATGGTACAGAACTTCCAATCTGGTACTGCAACTCATGCAATGAGCCGGTCCTACCGGAGCCCGGCAAGCCGAGGTACTATCAACCATGGAGAGAGGACCCTCCCTTCTCCAAATGCCCGAGCTGCAAGTCTGATGAGGGATTCACTGGTGAGGTCCGCACTTTTGATACATGGATGGACTCATCAATCAGCGGTCTGTATGTGGCCGGGTACCTGTATGATGATGCCCTGTTCAAGAAGTTGTTCGGCAATGTAATGAGACCACAGGGAAAGGACATAGTGCGGACTTGGCTGTACTATTCCCTCCTCAGAACTTACCAGCTACTTGAAGAACCTGCCTTCAGTGAGATGTGGATTTCAGGTCACGTAGTAGACGAGAAAGGAGAAACGATGAGCAAGTCAAGGGGCAACTCGCCACCACCCATGCCATTCGTAGAGAAGTATGGGGCTGATGCAATGCGTCTCTTTGGTGTGATGGAGGCTGGACTTGGAAGTGACATAAGATTCGCAGAGGAGCGACTAGCTGGAATATCAAAGTTCATCAC
This sequence comes from Promethearchaeota archaeon, assembly GCA_048940825.1. Lineage (GTDB taxonomy): Archaea > Asgardarchaeota > Thorarchaeia > Thorarchaeales > Thorarchaeaceae > SMTZ1-83. The sequence goes on from JBHLOD010000212.1 coordinate 2,538, forward strand.
GAAGCTGTGGAACGTTGCACGATTCATCTCTATGTTTCCAGTGCCAGAGAGAATAGACTTCAAGAAGCTGACACGTGTTGACCAGTGGATTCTAGCAGAAGCCAACCAGCTAATTGAGAAAATCCTGCCTGACTGCGACGTGCTTGACTTCCATAGGCCATCCATGGAGATTCGAGGTTTCACGTGGAATCTCTTCGCAGATCACATCATTGAGATGCTAAAGGGACGGTGTTTCAATACTGAGGGAGAGTTCTCTCGAGAAGAGCAGGAGTCAGCTTGGTTTGCTCTTCATGAGATTCTCAATGTCCTGCTGAAAGCACTAGCCCCAATCACGCCCTACATCACAGACAAAATCTACCGTGAACTCTATGACAAGAAGGGCATCCATAGAGAGTTGTATCCCTCCGTCCAAGAGGAATGGAAGTCGAAGCTCACCGAGCATACAGATCTGCTTCTCACGACGAATGGTGGTTTCTGGAAGTTCAAACGTGAGAACGGACTCTCGCTGCGCCAAGGCCTTCCAGAAGCGTGGATATCAAAAGACTTGGAGCCGTGGGCCAAGGACCTTCAAGCAATGCATGGAATCGGGAAGCTGAACTTTGGAGAACCAAAGGAAGAAGGACTGGTGAAGGTGTTATTGCCAGAGTCTGAAGATGTCATCTTTGTTCGGGCACCTTCATCATGAGCTCAGTGCACTACAACATTGTTCTTATGCTCGGTAGGACACTTCATGCTGTTCGACACGAGACAATACTTCTCTGCAAGCTCTAGAGCTCTCTTGGCCTTTGGAACAATCTCTTCCGATTCAACCTCAAGCGTGGTTGTGAGGTGAAGTCTTGTGAACTGAAAACCCTTCCCAACTCTCTCCAAAGTCCCCTTGCCTTCGCATGTGAAGGACTTAAAGTCGAACCTCATTTTGTCCGTGAATGCGACGAAGGTGGTCATGAAGCAGGCTGTTGCAGCTCCCACAAAGAGGTCTTCGGGGGAAATTGCCCCCTCTTGTCCTCCAAACTCGGGTGGTGATGAAACCAGTATGTTGGGTTTTCCCTCAACTATGAAGTTCCCCCTTTTGCCTTGGGTCCAATCGACCTTCACGTTGTACTCATGGGACGCCTCACTCAATCCAATCACTAAGATTTCACAACTAACCCATTTGAAAAAGGGTTTGGGTCTGCACTTACTCCACAACTATCTCATTCTCGTGCGCAATTGAGGACTTCATGGAGTTACCAACAAAGCAATACTTCGCGCCGAGATACAACGCGCGTTCAAACTTCGGTCTCAATTCTTCCGACTCAATAGCTAGTCTTGACCTAATCTCGATTTTCGTAATCTCGAAGCTCTTGCCAATCTGTTCCAGTGTACCAGATCCCACACACTCAAACGATTTGAAATCGATGCGCATCCTTCTTGTGAAGTATATGAAGGAGTTCATGAAGCA
>JBHLOD010000213.1:0-3951 GCA_048940825.1 Promethearchaeota archaeon
CCACAGTTGATGCAGGTTTCGGGATTCACGTATCTGGGTTTCTTCTGAACATGGACCTTGAAGTTGCCATAATCACGTTCAACATGAAGGACTTCTGAGTAAGACAGTAGCTCTATGTTCTTGTGACGCTGAACAGCAGATAGTTTGGGGGACAGGATACACATGGAGCAGTCAAGAGTTGGGAATGTTTTCTCAAGCCTAGCCATGTAGCCCCCTATTGAGGTGTATCTCTCAACTAGATACACCTTGATGTCCTTGTCTGCAAGGTCGAGCGCGCACTGAATGCCTGCGATTCCGCCCCCTATGACCATCGCACTCTTCTCAACAGGATACTCCTCATATCCAATGTCCTCAAGTGTTTTGGCGCGTTCAATCGCTGCAGCGACCAGATCATATGCGACTTTGTAGGCCTCCTCGGGCGTGTCATCGTGTACCCATGTATCGTGTTCTCTCAGATTCGCCTGAGCAAGCCTGAACGCGTTCATGTTATTCTCTTCAAGAATCTCTCTGAAGAGCTGCTCATGCAGTTTGGGAGTGCATGCTCCAATCACAACACCTGTCAGTTCCTTGTCCCGAATTGCCTTTGCAATGGTGTCCTGTCCATCCTTTGAGCATGTGAACATGGTAGAGGTGGAGTGCACAACTCCAGGGTAGTCTTTGAAGTCACGTGCAAGCTTTCTAACGTCTATCACCCCGCCGATGTTTGTTCCACAACTGCATATGAAGACGCCAATTCTCTGTTCTCGATTCTTACTCTTCTTCTTGGCCATCTATTCTTCCGCCTCCAGTTTCCCTCTTAGAGGGCTTGGTCCCAATTCCTCTATCTGTTGAACAAACTCTGTGACTATTTCGCTAAACTTGATTCCCATTGCAGCTGATGCGAAGTCTATGTGGAGTCTTCCTCCCAGACCGATTCCCTCAAAGACCTGCTTCCAGAACTGTACGAAGTCATATTGCATGAAGTTGCCAGCCAACTCATCGTCACCGCCATAGTGACACTCGCTGAACAGGCATCCAGTCACAAGCACACCATCTGCTCCGTTCTGCATTGCAGTCATGATATGTATCGGTTCGACGGCACCACTACATGGCACACGGATTGTCCTGATGTTCGCCGGATAGTGAAGATGCATAAGGCCGGCAAGATCGGCGGCGGCGTGCGAACACTCCCAACATACGAAACAGATGATGAATGGCTCCCAATCCTGGACCTCTACGGCAGAAGGCGATACCACCTCTCCGATGACTGCTGGCAGATTGTACTGTTTCTCAAGTGTGAGACACTTCTCAGGGCAGATTTCAACACACTTGTTGCATGCTATGCATCTGTCCTGCATCCAACTAATCGAGCCGTATCCAGGAAGCCCGGTGGGTACTGAGATTGCCTGTACGTCACCATTCTGATGCAAATCCTGAAGCAGAAACACAAGTGCCTCCCTATTCTTAGACCTGAAGCCGTCTTCGGGGATTGCAGCAGCAAGGTATTCGGGAAGGTTCAACGTCAACTCAATGTCGAGTGCGTCGACCTCACACGCCTCTATGCATTTCTTACATGCGCTACATGTCTGTGGCTCGTAGGCAATCGTCCCGAAACCTTCGACCTTGTCAGGAACTTCGATTATCTCAGTAGGAGTACTGACCGCGATTTCACGGAGCTTCTGAATGAAAGATTCTCGCTTACTCATGACTGCCCACCTCCTGCTGCATCTTGTTCGGTAGCGCTGCAATCATGTGCGTGGCATTTACGCGTTCAGGGTCTTGCCCGATTTCCTGCAACATGTCCCTGGTGAAGCTCACAACAAGCTCTGAAAGATGGTCGCCGGTCTGGTGATGACAGCCACCAGGCGGACAATGTGCGAGAATTACGCGGTCCGCGCCCACGACTAGGCCCTTGAGAATCTCTATGGGGGACACCATCCCAGCACAGGGAAACTGGATTACATATGTTCCAGTTGGATACTCTTTGCCAGCGAAACCGGCCTGATCTATCGAGGCATTGGCACACTCACTGCAGGCATAGACAAAGGTGAAGGGTTTCTTGCCTTCGAGTCGCTTGTGCATGTCTGCAATTGTTTCGAGCCGTGAAAACCAGCTCTTTTTGCCATGGGATTGAAACTCGATTGCCCTTGTTGGGCATGCTGACACGCATATTCCGCAGAACTCACAATGTGCGAGAATGTGTACTATTCGATTATCAATCACTCTTAGTGCATCGTTCGGACAGGCATCCATGCAGGCCTTGCATACGTCACACTGCTCCTCATCTATAACCGGTATCCACCCAGACCGTTTCAAGGGCGAACGAACTACCTTGAAGGCTTCAAGAGCAGCGTTCTGAGCAGATGACAAGGCATCAGTCAGTTTCATCGGCATGTACACGTTACCTGCTACGAAGATTCCCCTTCTAGATGTCTGGACCGGTTTCATCTTGCTGTATCGGATGTCGATGAAGCCGCCGTCATTCTGATTCAATCCCAGTACAGTAGCGACTTCGTTAGTATTGCTGGCCGGACCAACCACCGGAAAGACTGCAACAGTATCAACTGTGACCTCTCGAACAAGAGATTCCAGAGGATTCTCAATCCAACAGGTCATGCCTGGGTCTGTTTCCTTCACCCGGGCAATACTCCCTCGAATGAATATTACACCGGAATCGCGTGCGGCACGGTAGAGATTCTCATCTTCAGTTCTGATATCGGAATGTGCAACGAAAACAGTGTTACCTTGCAGAGAGAGGTCCCTGATACTTCGGAGAAGATGGGCGCCCTCTACTGAAGTGAGAGGGATGTGTTGGTCAACGGCCACTAAGATGCTCCGGCCCTTCGTACGTTTCTTCGTCAGTTTGCTCTCGAGCAGGCTCTGTAGAAGCACGGTTCTCTCAGATTTCCCATAGCGGAACTTCTTGGCAATCTCAGGTAGATGATGCTCCGCTCCTGTGGCAACAATGATTGCACCATATTCCTCAGAGAAGGTTTCTCCAGTTTCACTTGCCCATGCGACCTCGTAGGACCCCATCTGACCGCTGAGCTCTCGTACAGTACCTTGGACTCTCCGGACCTTGGAAAGAGTTCTCTGAATGCCCTCTAAGAAGTCATGAAGGGCTTTGACGTCGCTCATGAATTGGTAATGTTCGATGTATGATTCCTTCTTCAGACCCACAGGCTCCAGAAGTGTGACACTCACACCAAGTCTGCTCAGATCAGAAGCCGCCTTGACACCAGCGATGCCACCTCCTATCACCAGTACTCGTTCCACCATGGATTCGGTGAACTTCGTGGAGGGTTCTATGTAGTCCAGTCTAGCGGCCGCGTCAGACAACAGAACTACCGCTTTGTTTGTTGCTGACTTCTTCTCTTTGGTATGAACCCAGGCTACTTGTTCTCTCAACGGTACAATGGTGAAAAGCTCATTCTTGATGCTTTGCTTCACAGGAATGCCAATGATTTGGGAACTACAGGCACCTATCACAGTGCGATCATCATTCGAAGCGCTTTGCTTGAGCGCCTCAAGCCCCTCCTTGAGACACAGGTCGTTGACAACCTCGATGTTGTCAAAGACTCTCTTCATCTCTTTCTCTATCCGTGCGAAATCCAGCACTTTGTCAATGGTCTTGTTGCAAGTACAGAGATACAGCCTCTTCATTAGCCCACCTCCATCAGGTCCGTATAGACCTCTAATGCAACACCGTTTGCTTCTGCAATGCTTGTAGGAATATCAGTGGGACCAGTCGATGTGCCACATGCATAGACTCTGGGCTCCTCATTTCTGCGCTGGCTGAACCCATACGCATCGAGGAAAACAGTGAAAGCTTCCTGTTGTGAAGCGTGAGGGACTAGAGGAGATGCCAAGACAACAATGTCCGACTTGATCTCCTGCCTCTTCAGGGACTCTGTGTCCTCAACGACTGTGACTGGACGGCCATCGCGGACTACTACGTGATCTGGTTTTCCT
>JBHLOD010000214.1:0-3918 GCA_048940825.1 Promethearchaeota archaeon
GAAAGCTTCTTTAATTGAATCGAGAAGGTGTCCCTGTTCGGAGATTGTCTCAGGGGACTACACATGCGAGCCGTTCTGAAACTAGGAGGTTCACTCCTCTACGACGACATGGGCCAGATTCTCACAGACCGAGTGAGAGCCTATGCCAAGGTAGTGAACTCCTTCGTGGATGATGGGCACAGCATGGTCGTTGTGGTCGGCGGTGGTAAGCCTGCAAGGCTCTTCATCGCAGCCGCCAGAGAGCTTGGGGCCAGTGAGGCCCAATGTGACTGGTTAGGGATCAAGATAGCCAGAAACAACGCTGAGCTCCTGTGTGCGGCCCTCGGAAACGTCGCATATCCCAAGATAGTGGAAACCCTAGATGAGCTTGAAACTGCAATCTGCCCAGGCAAGGTTGTCCTTATGGGAGGGCTAACACCGGGCCAGTCGACCAACGCAGTAGCAGCTCTAGCTGCAGAGACTGTACAGGCTAATATGCTACTCAACGCGACGAATGTCGATGGGATATACGACCGCGACCCAAAAGAACCAGGTGCAAAGAAACTGGAGAGTGTCACTGTTGACGAACTCAGCAAGATACTGTCAGGGACTGGCACCCGTGCTGGGGAGTACAAGCTCTTCGACCCTGTAGCAATCAGAGTGGTGGGACGGTCAAGAATTCCTACTGTGATTTTCAATGGAAATGATCCAGAGAACCTTCTTCGTATTGTGCAAGGGAAGAATGTGGGAAGTAGAATCGTACACGAACCGGACAAATGATTCCAGAAGGGAGATAGTACAAGTTGAAGAGGCTACTTGAAAAGGTGTTTGCATCCCGCGCTCAGACTAGGGTAGTTCAGCATTTTCTGGACCGGCCGAAGGAGTTCTTCAATCTTAGTAGAATCGCCAAGGAAACCGGGTTGGCACATTCAACTATTCATCGTGTGATGCAGCCCCTGGTTGATATGGGTTTGGTGAAAGAGATCAAGGTTGGTCAGCAAATACGCCTCTTCATTCTGGAAACCGAGGAAACCAAGAGCAAGATACTTGCCGACTTCTACGACCAGATTAGGCCCTATCTGGACTAGCGGCACGGAAACTTCTAAATAGCCACGGAGTCCAAATCTCGTTCAGACTTGCCGAGGTAGTCAAGAGGCCAAAGACGGTGGACTCAAGATCTATGGCATGACGCCCAATGGGACATCCACTCCCGCAGGGGTTCGCGAGTTCGAATCTCGTCCTCGGCACCATCTCTTCTTGGATTGGGTACGTCTTTCTTCTATTGAATCATTGCAGGTCCAAGGCTCCAAGAAAGGGTGTCAAAGAAAGTTTAAATCAAGAAAGTGGCAAAGGTATGTGAGGATATGTACTCGCTTCACATCTGTATGGTCTGGGAATCTCGATGATATGGGTCTTGTTGGTGGCCGTTGCGACTGTGATCGTTACTGCTTTGGTGATTGATGGGCGTCGAGAAGTACTTCCAGACTGCAGGAAGAGGGATTCTTTCGCACAAGAAATCTTCTGCTCAAAGGTCGTGGACAGCGCCTTCTTCCCTCTCGAATCAAAGGAGTATGAGAGGGCGGTCACAGGTAGCGGGATAAGGGGAAAATAGAGCACTATTCTGATTCTTTATGCTAGTCTGCTTGTTCTGGAAACCACAACTTTTACCTGATATCATCTTCATGCACATGGCCAGAGTCACATCATGTAGCAAGGAGAAGGCAGACATGGGGAAGATGAGATTTGGCTTGTACGTACCCAACTTCGGGAGAGCTTTTGGTTTCGCGGAATCTCTTGCAGAATTCGCCAAGACTGCTGAGGGCGCTGGATGGGATGGTTTCTTCATATGGGACCACATTCAGATGGACAGGACCAAACCAATACCGATGGTGGACCCATGGATTGGCCTGTCAGCCATGGCTTCTGCTACTGAACGCATAAGATTGGGTACAACAGTAACACCCCTCCCGCGAAGAAGACCTTGGAAATTGGCAAGGGAAACGGTTTCTGTCGATCATCTATCTCATGGTAGATTGATTCTGGGGCTGGGCTTGGGAACCCCGCCTGGAGAGGAGTTTCGAGTGTTTGGAGAAGAGTCTGACACCAAGACACGTGGTAGGATGTTAGACGAAGGGGTAGAGATTCTCCTGGGCCTTTGGAGTGGCAGACCGTTCAGCTTCGATGGTGAGCACTATAAGATCGACAACGCGCGGTTCTCGCCAAAGCCCGTTCAGAAGCCACGAATACCCATTTGGGTTGCGGGTACGTGGCCCAACAAGAAACCGTTCATCAGGGCTGCTGGCCTTGATGGTATCTTCCCCTTGAGTGCGGGAGGAGACCTGCTGACTCCGGGCGACTTCAAGAACATAGTTGAGTTTATAGAGAAACACCGGGCCGCAAAGACCCCGTTTGATGTTGTTTCGATGGGGATTTCCTCGGGCCAGAAGCCAGAGAAGAGAAGGGAGAAGGTGACAGGTTACTATGAAGCCGGCGCCACCTGGTGGCTAGAACTCATCCTCTCGTCGGTGAAGCCAGACGACGTCCGCAAGCGAATAGCTGCGGGCCCTCCAGAGCTGTAAATCAAGACACTACTGAACTGGCATTGTTGTTGATTGTGTTGTAGAAAGAGCACGATGTGCTCACGCAAGTTGCTACGTGAGCACCTCAGAGTACTTGGGCCTGACCTAGGCCATGTATGCACGAGCAGATGCTGCGGCGTAAAGTCGGGCCTGACGTAGCTTGTACAATCGAACATCGTCGTTCTTCGCTTGATTCATTCCTTCACCTCCGGGACATGTACTCATAGTAGAGAGCCTGAGTTGTCATGACCTTCGCGTAAGCGTGGTTCTTCAGTAATGATGATTCATGAGAGTTGGTTGCTAGAGCCATGATGTTTCACAAGGAACAACACGCAGAATGAGTATATAATGCGGAGCCACAACTGAGGGTCACGTATTAGAGTCACAAATTGTGACTATGATTTTGCCTTCTGAGAGGGGCGCAGGGCGCATGGAGGGAGCCAATAACGTTCTATTTCTTAATCGCCTTCAACAGTTCTTCAAGCGAATATGTGTTAACGACGTCTTCCTTCGTAATCCATCCTCTGCGTGCCTGATACACACCGAATTTCATGTAGTCCAAATGGCCGATGCGATGGGCATCTGTGTTTATGGCAATCTTGAGTCCCATCCTCGTTGCTGCTCTGAGATTGCCATCATTCAGGTCAAGGCGTTCAGGATGGGCATTGAGCTCCATAATGACCTTGTTCTCTTTTGCAGCCTCAAAAACAGCCTCTAGATCAATCTCTAGCTGAAGCCTCCTGAGTAGAAGACGACCAGTCGGATGACCGAGTATGTGAGCATACTTGCTTTCTAGTGCGTGGCAGACGCGCTCTGTCATTTCCTTCTTGTCCTTCCCCATACTGTGAACAGACAATGTGACGACATCAAGTTGCTCCAAGACCGAATCATCAAGGTCAAGCTTGCCCCCTCTCAGTATGTCAACTTCCGCGCCTTTCAAGACACGCATCTTGTATTTGCCTGAGTCATTGATCTCGTCAATCTCTGTGATTCGTTTCAGCACGCGTTCCTCATCCAACCCATTGGCAATAGTCAGACTCTGAGTATGATCTGAAATGCAGTAATACTCATAGTCCCTCTTGGATGCGGCCTCAAGCATCTCATCAAGCGTGTTCTTGCCGTCCGACGCATCTGTATGGCTATGCAGATCTCCACGGATATCCTTGAGTTCGAGAAGAGCGGGCAGCTTCCCTTCCTGAGCGGCCTCTACTTCACCTCTGTCCTCGCGTAGCTCCGGAGGGACTAGCTCAAGGCCCAGTTTCTCATAGATGCCCTGTTCATTCTCCCCGGCAACCTTCTTGTCGCCTCTGAAAAGACCATATTCATTGAGTAGAAGCCCCTTCTTCTGTGCAATAGCTCG
>JBHLOD010000215.1:0-3917 GCA_048940825.1 Promethearchaeota archaeon
CTCTGCTCTGCAGAGAATACGTCATTGTGACTGAAATTGCACTTGGGGCACGTCATCCTGAACATGGCAAGTTCATTGAAGTAGGGCACACTATAGAGAATCGACTTGATGTCTAGCACTCCTTCTTCACATGAAGGACACGTCACACTCAAGTCTTCAGTCATACATCCACACCAATTTCTTATCCTTATAGGCCTAGTGAAATGTCGGGCAGACTCCTACAGTTTCACTAGAATCCTCAAAAGGATACAATCCACGTTTGCCGACTACACGCCATATGGAATGCAGACAGCAGAAACGAGATGCCGGTGGGCAAGAGAGGATACAGACAGATGCAGATTCAGAGTGTCTACATCATTAAGCGTGACACAGGAGTCTGCATGTACCATCACGACTTCGTCGAGTCTGATTTTGACCCAGATCTACTGTCTTCGTTTCTTGTAGCAATGACTTCTTTCTTTGACGAGGCCACCTCATCCGTCACCTCACGAGCTCGTGCGTTTGAGGGTACTGATCACAAAATAATCGTTGAGTTTGGAGAGTGGACTCTTGGCGCCGTAGCTGCCAAGGAAGATACGGAAGACGTCAGAGATAGGATGAGACGACTCCTAGATGCGTTCGAGGACCAATTTGCTTTGTTAAGGTGGGTGGAACTTGACCTAGCCGTTTACACACGATTCGAACGCAATGTCGTGGAAGAGTTTGTCAGAGAGCAGATAACTCCGGAAACTCAGATGGAACTCAAGGATCATTGGGAGTTCTATACTTCAAGACCAGATGTGATTTCATTTCTCAAACTCATCCCAGAGAAATGCACGGTTCAGGATGCGGCGGAGTTCCTTGAGGTCCCGTTGGAGCTTGCAATGAACATGGCCGCTGAGGCATATTGGGAGAAGGCCATCTCTATCACCGAATCAGCCAAACCTGACGACATCTATCAGACGACAGCTCTATCACATTCTACGGAAGAGGTCGACGGGATATCCCCTGACACTGCAAAGGCACTGAGTGAACTAGACGGTCAGACACCGCTCTCAATCGCAGCAGAGCGTGTGAAGACTTCAGACTTCAAACGCTTCTTGGATGATATTGCAGTCCTTGCACACCGAAAGACTGTGGAGAGAGTTTCGCCCGCTCAAGCAACGATGGTTCTCTATACCTCAGTCCTCCAAGAACTGCTTAGCAGATGTGCTACGATACTTGGAGTGAAACCTGCGAGAGGGGTCTTTCTGAAAGCTAGGACCGTTTCGGAGAAGGCTCATTCATGGCTAGTCTATGTGGGACTTGAAGAAGGAATTGATGTTGAGGTCAAAAGCTCACTGATATCTGCGACTATAAGAGGCAGCATTACTCCAGAGACACTCAGTGAAGGGTTCGGGGCGCTCTTCCTAGAGTTTGTCCGTCGCCTAAGTTCTCTAATGGGCTCAAACCCAGTCAACAGCATCCTGGTCAGGACTAGGAACCACGTGGAGAAGCAATTCCCTCACACTGCCTATGATATTCACTGGGAAACGCTGGAAGTAAAGTAGTACTAGACTTCCGGAATTCATTGATAAGCAAAACAGACAAAGCATGGATGAACGGACTCCAACCTACTCACAGGAGATTAGAAGAAGTGTCACTGCGAGTACGATATAGCATAATCGCCTACCTAGTTGTAGGATTCATCGTCCTCGTACTGTCATTGTTGCTTTGGTCTTGGGGAGAGCTAGTTCTGCTCGACCTGACCAACGCAATTCTTGCACCCCTCACTGCGTTCATGATGGGATTGATTGGACTAAACCATTTTGGCCGTGAAAGCCTTGCAAAGGAGGACAGGTTCAACCAGATGAATGTCTTCTTCTCTCTTGGTCTGGTTCTCTTTGCTATATCTGAAGTGGCTGCGAGTTTTGTCGGAGCACAGGAAGGTAGCGAGTCATTTCACTTCATAATCGGCCTGATTCAATTGCCAGGACTACTCCTGTGGGCGTTGGGGGTCCTAGGGTATCTGAGATCCTCAAATACTGCTCTAGGTGTAACCAGCGACACGAAGCTGGTGGGGGTTCTTGTCACAGTTCCTACCATTTTCGTGGTCGTGGTGGCCTCGGTAGTGGTCATTGCTTCTCCAACGCGGAATCCCGTGGAAATCTTGGCAACCGCGCCCTTGACGATTGGGTTGGGATCAGTGATGTGCGCTCTTGCGTTCATACTCTGGATCTTCCGCGAAGGGAAACTCGCAGGGCCAATATTCCTTGCATTACTGACCCTTGCTCTAATCTTCGTACGCATCGCCGCTTGGTGCTTCGTCGGATTCTCACCTCTGGAGCCGTTTGGACGGCTATTGGGGACCGAGGGGTATTTGCTCTTGGGAGCTTCAATAGCTGCGGCGAAGGGGATTGAACACTTCTGAATCGACTCGTCTAGTCACTCCCACCTGATGTGGACTCTGCTTCTTCACGCATCTTTCTCATCTTGTCAATGTGCTCACGCATCTCGGGGGGTAGACTTTCGAGGCGTTTCAGCATTTCCTCCCGCATCTCAGGAGTCATTTGATCCATCATCTTCCGCATCATTTCAGGGTCAGGGGGGCCATGTCCACCCATTCGGGCCAGCATCCCCGTGCCCATTCCCATGGCTTCTTGGACCGGCACAGAATCTAGCTGCAAGCCGGCCTTGGCAGCTTCCTCCATTGCGGCACGAGCAGTCTCCTCAGTGAGCTCTTCAAATCCTTGATGAGCATAGTATGTATCGTAAAGTGACTTGAATGTGCCATTTAACGCTAGCAGCTCTTCATGTGTTCCATCCTCAATAATCTCCCCGTCCTGAAATACAATGACCCTTGAGGCATTCGCAATTGTGGTGAGACGGTGAGCAATTACAATAGTGGTCCTGTCAGAGAATAGCATAGCTTGAGCATCCTGGACCAGAGATTCACTATATGCGTCAAGTCTGCTTGTGGCTTCATCAAGGATGAGGATGCGAGGATTGGCAAGCATTGTTCTTGCGATTGTGATCATCTGTCTCTGCCCTGCACTCAGATTCTTTCCATTCTCTAAGATACATGTGTCATAGCCATCAGCCAATACCTCGATGAAGTCCTTCGCTCCAATCAAGGCACAGAGTTCCTCTATCTCCTCGTCTGCGGCATCGGGCCGACCATATCTGATGTTTTCCATTATTGATGCATCGAACAGATATGGCTCCTGAGGAATTAGGGCCACAGTACCGTGTAATGAATCAAGAGTGATCTCTCGCAAATCTTGGTCGCCAATCAGGATGCTGCCCTCCTGAGGGTCATAGAACCTATTGATTAGAGCAGCTAATGTTGTCTTGCCAGCTCCTGTATGCCCTACTACTGCAACAGTCTTCCCTGCTTCAATTGTGAGGTTGACATTCTTTAATACTGGGGTGTCCTTCACGTATTCGAACGTGACGTTTTCGAAAGTTATGCCATCACTTGTTTCTGATAGAGGTACGGCATATTCCAAATCGTCAATGGCCCGTTTTGATTCGAGCACGTCTGAGATGCGATCCATAGCTGCCAGTGATGCCTGCACTTGTGATGACATCATGGCTAGAGACAGAAGAGGCCACATGAAACGGCTAACCAGCATAATCCCAAGGAATACCTCTCCAGTTGTGAGAATAGGCAAAGTACCAACAGCCAATGTACCACCAACAAACAACAGAGCCGCCACTGCAAATTGGCCTATGCTTCTCACAAGGGGTTGCATGGCACTCATCAGAATCATGAATCGAGAGCCGAACCTGTACGATTTCTGATTCAGCTCCATCATCTCTTCTGCGAGTTCCTTCTCTCGGTTGAATGCCTTCGCGACGTGAATCCCACTCAGGTTTTCAGCAATCTGTCCGGAAACCTCACCTGCTGCTCGTTGTGATGCCAGCATGATTCTTTGACCCACAGTGCCGAAAAGAAC
>JBHLOD010000216.1:0-3903 GCA_048940825.1 Promethearchaeota archaeon
CTCGTCGCTATCACCGCCAGCAAGTCTGAGAAGGATGCGACCACGTAGTATAAGGCTAGCTGTCTTAGCAAAAGACCTGCTAGCACTTACGTATCACGTGACTTTAGTGAATTGACCGTTTGTTTAGATTATTGACTTACGCGTAGTAGTTTTCTCCGCCTTTCGCTGTACAGATGTGTGCACTCGTCAACTGGGAATCTAGTACAAGACGAAGAAATGTCATATGAGAATTGGACGCCTGTCTAGGCAGGGTGTCCATATGTCTGAGAGAGTGCCCATGACAGGTACGGGACGGTTTGATCCTCCAGATGAGGGGATGTTACCTGGAGAGAGCATCGTCTGGACTCGAAGGGCGGGCACGGGCTTCTGGATCATCTTCCTCGGCCTGCTTTTCGCCATGGGTGCGCCTCTGGTCACGTTTCTGAGTCTGGACGCCTATGGACTACTCCCTGGTGGGATACTTGGCTTTCTGACCGTAGTCGGTTTCGTTGTCCTAGGTGCTATGCTTATCAATGTAAGAAGAACCAGGTACTATCTCACAACTGATAGGATTCTTGAGGCCAGGGGTGGCAAGATTGCAAGAAACGTTCCGCTGGATCACTTCGAAGGAAGACCTCTGGGCCAGTTCATTGAATCAAGGGTGACACACACTAGTAACGGTCACCCGGTATACGGGATCCGAATCTATGACCCAGTATCCGATGAGGTCATTGAGCTCAAGGGACTTGACCCCAGTTCTGCGAGAGCCTTTGAGAGAATCGGTGAGACTGTTGAATGCCCCTACTGTGGGTTCAATAATACTGCAGTCCGTTCTCAATGCAAGAACTGTGACGCTGTAATGTAGCTCGACCGACCTGGACTCCAAGTTGCGTCTACTACGAACTTGTTCTCGTTGCGAAGTAGTAGGCAATTACTGAAGCAACGAAGCTTCCCATCACTCCCATGATCGCGTTGAACTTATCTATCTCGATGAAGTTGAACACCGTCATCACAACAACCAAGGTGAACAATGCCATAATCCAAACAGCCAGCACCCCTCTGACATAGGTGCGAAGCCTTAGCAGCCGCGCAACACTCTCACCTGCAGCCTGGAGTGCATCTATAACAGTCCGAATTAGAGTTTCATTGATCATTATTATGAAAGCAATGCCTATCCCCAGTCCAATTCCAAGTGAAAAGATGAGTGCTGTCACAGTATCTGTCAGCAACCAAAGGAACGCCACTCCCAGTGTGAGCAACCATCCTACGACGAGCCAACCTATGAGGCCCGCCCACATCTGCATTCTGTCTTCTGTCATTTTTCTTTCCCTTCCCTTGCATCCCAACTCTCAATCTCTCAGTTCTCCCTAAAACGTCTTGTCTCAGGTTGAATTACGTAGAACATCTAGTGCCCATCTAGGCGATGCGGGTTCTCAGACTCTTCAAATCAATGATCCGCACGAGGGCGTCTATCGCCAGCGCCTTCTCGAGACACTTCTTGGCCTCTTCCTTTCGATCCAATTCGTTGAGAATCGCCCAATTGGCGACCCATGCGTCCGCGTGGATTGAATCAAGCTCCAGAGTCCTGGCAAAACACTCCATTGCATCTTCGAATCTATTAGTGGTGACGAGAAACTAACCCTTGGTGCTCCAAGTCTCAGCGAACCTTAGTCGTTGGGAGTCTTTCTGCCCTGCGGATGAAAGGTACAGGCTACTAGAACGGCGTTCTGTCACTAGGGACTTCAGACTCAGTCGTATGCCTTGAGTATCTCAGCTCGAGATATCACTTCTCTTGAAACTGCATCTAGTGTCTTGTCTGATATCCGCCCGTTTATGACCATTTCACGGCCTGCATCTCTGAGGGCGGTCATGACCTCATCAATGGAGATTCCTCTCTTCTGTGCCTCAGGCAAAACCCAAGCATTGGGACGGAGTACAGCTCCGACATAGTCTCTATAGAAGTTCTTGGCCGCCGCCTTCACATGAGCCACAAGTGGGTCAAAGTTGTCCATCTCAGTAAAACCGCTAACGGAAACAAGGAGAATCTTACCGGGCTTTGTGCCTTCTCGCAGCGGATGACGGCAATGGTCATCTCTCAATTCCCAGCGTCCTTCTAGGAGGGGTATGGATCGGTCCAGAAAGGTCTTCATCGTACCAGTCATACCATCGACATAGACAGGCGTGGCGTATACCCAGATATCGGCATCTGCGAGTCTGGGTAGAAGATTCCTCATGTCGTCATCTGTTGCACACTTCCCGGGAGTATTCCACCAGCAGTTGAAACACCCACGACATTGCTTAATGTCGAGCTTGTGCAGGAGCACGACCTCAACATCGGCGCCTGCATCTCTCATACCCTCGACGATCGGGGCAAGCGCTCCTGCCGTTGCTCCTCTCTCGCCTCTTGGACTACCGTTGAGCACTAGAACCTTCATGCAGAGTTCGGAGAGTTGGTTGTCTATTCAACATGTCGGTAGCGAAAAATCATGCTAGGAACATTGAATACGAATTGGCTTCAGTGGATGTCCGGAAAGCGGGGAATTGGACTAATGACAGGTCTAGTGAAGGTGCCTCGGCCACTCATGGAATCTTGGCACAGAAACCTCTCAAGAATATCAAAGAAACACCCAGAGGAAGTCCCGCTTCGAGTGCTTGAGGTCCGCGAGGAAATCCAGACCTGCGTTCAGAATAGCGACACGGTCCTAGCGGATGTTCAGATTTCCAAGTTGGAGTCCTGGAGCGACAAGCTCACTATCTACGTTGGTCTAGCCTCCGAACATTATCTACTACCAATTGCCCTCTGTGATTCCATGAGCAAGACTGCCCAGCAAATCGCTCAATGGTCAAAGCCCCATGTCAGATACGTCACAAAGGAGAGTCCCTTCATGATGCAGGAGATTGGAGAGCACTACTATGGGGGCTTAGAGCTAACTCTCTCCCGGGGAGATGCCATTGAGGTTGATCTCTCTCCCCTCGATTCCTGCACAGATTTGAAACGAGTCTGGCTTGCTGTGGGATGGGTGACGGAGCTAGACATCTCTCCCTTGGGTTCATGTACTAGTCTTGAAACCCTCTATATCTCTTCAAGCAACCTGCGGCATATTGATCTTGGACCTCTCTCATCCTGCAAGAACCTCAGAAGTCTGGACATAATTGGCAACCGGCTGGATGAACTGGATTTGTCGCCTCTCACTGCATGTATCAATCTCACCAGTCTGAATCTATCAAACAGCAGTCTGAGTGACCTTGATTTGACCCCTTTGAGCGAATGCAAGAAGCTGAGGTATCTCTCTCTCGATTTCAATAGTCTTGACGCCCTAGATCTCTCTCCACTCAGCTACTGTGAATCGCTGTCCTCAATCAGCCTGGAGAACAACAGTCTTTCGGAATTGGATTTGTCTCCACTGGCAAGGTGCGCGAATCTTAGTTATGTTGACATAGGAGGAAACGCTCTCACTCACCTCGACACGTCTTCCCTAGCACAAAACGCTAATCTACGCAAGCTGAAGGCTGAAGGGAATCGAATCCGAGAGATTGACCTTGCACCCCTAAGTGGATTGAAACTCTTGACCAACTTGAATCTCGCGGACAATCAGATAGAAGCAATTGACCTTAGCCCGCTGTCCAAAGCCTCGAGATTGGAAGAGGTATCACTTCACAGCAACAAGCTGACTGAACTTAGTGTTGACTCGCTGATTGGCTGCAAACAGATTAGCAGTCTGAATCTAGAGAAGAACCATATCTCTTCCCTAGATATCTCGAGCCTACTTTGTACTGGCTCAAAGAGCCTAGCCGTCTTGGTGGAGCCCGATGTGGTAGTAGAAGCTGATTCAATGCTTGAACACGCTGGACCAAAGTTGCAGTGGGGAAATAACAGTGAGATGAGAATAAAGTGGCGTCCCATACGCGGGATCTTCAAGGAAT
>JBHLOD010000217.1:0-3902 GCA_048940825.1 Promethearchaeota archaeon
CATGTTCGAAGGAATTCGCACACGAAACCAATCTCATGACTGCTCGTGTCGGTGCCGCCTTGGATGAGTTGGAGTCTGCCGGATTCTACAACTCAAGCATGGTGATGCTCGGTGACTCCGCCTTCTGCTTCTGCGAGAGCAAAGCGACTCAACAAGCTGTGTCCATTCTGGAAGCGCACTGGGACAGCACTCAGATACTCGTGACGTCAATCTCTGCTCAAGGTGGGAGGTTGATCTAGGTGACGAAGATTCATGTCCCGGCCGATCATCCGCGAAAAGTTTCACTTGACATTCGTGAGCGTATAATCGAAGGACATGAGAAAGATATCGTCGCCACCGCAGGGCTTTTGGCGCATGGCCGTGGAGAGGCATTTGACTATCTGCTGGGGGAACGGACGACTGAATTGGCAAAGGCGGCCTGTCGAGCCGCAGCGGCGGCACTGCTTTCAGCCAAGCATCCCGTCATAAGCGTCAATGGGAATATCTGCGCTCTAGTCCCAAGTGACCTCGTTGAACTTTCCGAATTGACCGGCGCACCACTTGAGATCAATCTTTTCTATTACAGACCCGCGAGAGAAGAAGCAATCGCCAACGCACTCAGGGAGGCTGGAGCTACCGAGATACTCGGCACTCACGATCGCCCGTCTGAAATAATCCCTGAGCTCAGCAGCAATAGAAGAAAGGTTGATTCTGAGGGGATTGCCAAGGCCGACGTAGTGCTAGTACCTCTTGAAGATGGAGATCGAACAGAGGCACTTCGGAAGATCGACAAATTCGTGGTCACAATTGATCTTAATCCGATGTCCCGGACAGCCATTCTCTCAGATATCACGATTGTGGACAACGTTGTACGGACCCTTCCGCTTATGGTGGAATATGCACGCGAGATGAAGGGCTGGCGTAGTGAGAAACTCCAGGAAACAGTTGCCAGTTTCGACAATGCTGCAAACCTGAGCAAAGCGCTCAGACTGATGATAGACCACCTATCAGCCCAGGCCAACAGAAGCTCTGGAGAGGAGGATGAATCATGAGAATTGTGATTATGGGTTCTGGAGCTATAGGAGGCCTCTATGGAGGTCTCTTGAGTCAAGCAGGAGAAGATGTACATCTGCTTGTTGGACGTGCCCCCAATGTGGATGCTATCAACACTCGCGGACTTAGAATCAAGGGGGTTCTGGGAAACCACATCCTTCGCCTGAGAGCCACACAGAACGCCGAAGAGATTGATGAAGCGGATTTGGTCTTCATCACCACAAAGGCCTATGATTCTGAGGAAGCCGCCAAGAGAATAAAACACTTGACGGACAACGGAGCATATGTACTGATTCTCCAGAACGGGATTGGAACCGAGAAGAAGGTCGCAGAGATTCTCGGTACGCGCCGGGTACTCAGGGCCACCACATGTATGGGTGCCATTATGTCCGGTCCCGGAGAGGTTACCGTCACTGGATGCGGTATCACTGAGGTTGGCTCGCACTACCCTGAGAACACGGAAATGGTGGAAAAGGTGGTTTCCATCCTCCGAGAAGCCGGTTTCGATGTACGGTCGTCTGACAATATCGAGGGGGTCGTTTGGACGAAGACTATCGTCAACTGTGGTATCAATCCGATAGGTGCATTGACCGGCATGACCAACGGTGAAATCTACAACGATGTCCGCCTGAGGAGCCTAGTCGTCAAACTTGTCCAAGAGGCTGTTGATGTCGCCAGAGCAATTGGAGTGTCTCTGACTGCTGATGATCCTATTCGATACGCGCTCGGAACCGCAAAGGCGACAGGTGACAATATCAACTCAATGCTCCAAGACATCCAAATGTGTAAACAGACAGAGATAGATGCTATAACCGGGGAAGTTGTCCGCTTGGCCAGGGAACATGGTATTGAAACTCCCTATAGTGATTCTGTCTATGCACTTGTCAAAGCGCTGGAGTCCAAAGTGGTTGAACTTGATGTGGATGGTCCCAAGGTCACTCCCTTCTCCGTTGAAGAAGTCGAGAGGGCCATTAATAATGCATGAACATACTTCGAGCCATCTCATATGACATCTGTGCATATCTCTTGCCATTTCCGAGAATGGCATTCATGTGGCCGGGCAGCGCAATCTCAAACTCCCACTCGGTAATCCTTCTTAGAGATTCTACAAGCTGAGCTGGATTCCCTGTTGGGAAGTCAACCCTACCAAAGCTTCCGCCCGGAAACATCGTATCTCCTGTGATTAGTATCCCTCTGTCTTCTATGTGGAGACAGATGCTTCCTACTGAATGCCCTGGTGTACTGTATATCTTGAGGTCTATATCACCAAAACTGAGGACGTCTCTCTCTTCCAGCAATCCCTCAATCCTCATCTCGGGCAGTTCGACACCAAAGCTATTGGATAGAGTGAGCCGCATATCCCCTGAGTTGATCATGTCTCCCTCCGACTTATGGAGATGCAACTTCGGATTACAGGCCTTCATTATCGGAAGGACTCCTCCGATATGGTCTATGTGCGAATGTGTCAGGATTATGTCTGTAACCGACTTGATGGAAGACCCAACTTTCTCCAAGTCCTTGTTTAGGTTCTCTGAATAGATGCCAGTTCCCGTGTCGATGAGAACTTGCCTATCTTCTGCATCTATGTACACTATGTTGGAGTCGAACGAGCTGCTTGCAAGAAAGTGCAGATTAGGAGAAACCTGTTGGAACATAGACTCACCTCAGTCTGTCAACAAGCTTGTCTATCTCTTGTTTGGTGTTATAGAAATGCGGGGAAACTCTGAGTCTGTCATCTCTAACAGAGCAGTATATCTTCTCCTTCGCAATCTTCTTGTTGAGTTCTTCAGCGTCCTCTGGAGCACAGGAAACAATTGGGGAGTTGTGTTTCGTGCCAAAGTCGTAATAGCTCAACCCTTCTTCAGAGAGTCTCTTTCTGAAGTAGTCGGCATTTTCCATAGCTGCTTGCTCCCTGCTCATAGCGGGGACTTCCATCACCGTCTTGAGCGACTCAATCATGCCAACATATCCGATCAACGCTGGAGAACCAATCTCAAACATCCTTGCACTTGGCAAAGGCTCTCGTTCGAAGTAACTGAAGTCCTCCATTTTCGACACTCCCCACCAACCCAGAAAGCGTGGCGTGAGTTTGTCAATCAATTCTTTGCTGACATAGACATAACCCGTCCCAATCGGACCGAGTAGCCATTTCGCTGCATGACCAGCAGCGAAATCAACGTTCTCCTTCTCAAGGTCAGTTTCTGCCCACCCTATTGCCTGGATCACGTCAGCCACCAGATAGCCACCTACGTTGTGGACCGCATCCGCTAGCCCGCCCAGGTCCACCCTGTACCCGGAACTGAACTGTACTTGACTAACTGCCACGACTCTAGTGTTTTCATCGATATGCTTCTTGAAACTGTCAAGCGATGCAACACCTTCTTTTGACTTTACGACACGAAGCTCTGGCCCGTACAGTCTGCTAACATTCTGCCATGGTACGTAGTTTGCTGGAAACTCCAGATCGCAGAGCACAATGTTTGACATCTCGGGGTAGTCTATACTGTGAGCGAAGGAGTTTATGCCACTGGTTGTGTTGGGGGAGAGGCCATATTGCTCCTTCTTACCCCCTTGGAGCTTTGCTAGGAGTCCTAGAAGTTCTTCGAGCGCCTTCTCCGTATCCTCAATGCTGTGCCTGACATTAATGCGATCTTCTAGGTACTGTTTCATGGCATCGATGCAGGACCTAGGCGGTATCCCTGTTGATGCATTGTTTAGGTAGATCATTTGTGAGAGTGTCGGGAAGTTCGTCTGAATGAACTCACGAGATATGACGTCAGCCATGATGGTTTTTCGACTTTGTACCAGCAGATAAAGGTCACTGCGAAGATTATCCCCCCAAGATTTAAGACTAGTTAGATATTCGTAGT
>JBHLOD010000218.1:0-3895 GCA_048940825.1 Promethearchaeota archaeon
AAGAGTCGCTCAGCTTCGTCCCAGTTCCCCCTTCCCTGTTCAACCAAGGCCTTGTACTGGCACGCTGTTATTACGTGCCTCCTGTTGCCAACTTCCTTGTTCAGTTCAAGTGCCTTTTCCAAGTATTCGAGTGCCTGGCGGCCGTCCACCTCTAGATGGAGATAGCCAACTCGCATGAGACTTTCAACTACTTCTGGCAAGTCGCCGAGTCGTTCTCTGATAGAGAGACTCTCTCGAGCACATTCAATGCCTTTGTGAACGTCATCTCGATAATAGAAGGCTATGGACTTTAAGTTCAGAATCCTCGCTCGAACGGCATCGTGTACTGACTTGTCATCTTCTAGTAGTTCTTGAGCTATCTGTTCGGCCTGTTCAAATGCTTCAAATGACTTGTCAACTTGAAACAGGCCCAAGAGTGCGTTTGCCTTCTGAAGCAGTGCATCTATGACGTTTACCTTATTTCCCCGGAGTCTGATTCCCAAGGTCGCGGCAGCTTCTGCTGCTTCGAGAGAACTTCTGAAATCTCCCACACCCATAAAACACCTGCTCTTCAGGACTCCAACTCTCACACGGTCATCCGTGTCCTCGACTCTGCTATGCAGACTCTCAATCAGGTGCAGTGCTTCTCTAGACTTCTCACTCTCGACAAGCTTCTCAATCCGCGAGAGCAATGACTCCTCTCGTGTCGGATTCGTTAGGATGTCCTCCTTCACCGCATGGGTCTGTTCTCCCAGGATACCCACTCTGGAAGACACGATCGCTCTTCTCAGATAACACTTTCCGTCAATGGGAACAAGAAGAGACTTCTTAGTGTTTCTACTCCAAGATGAAGGGGTTCTCACCTAGTGTCGAAAAAGAGAGTTGGGAGGGGTCTGCTCGTTTCAAGGCCCCTCCCGTGTGGGCTAGGAATGGGAGGAAACAGTGTATCGATGTGGTTCAGTCAATCTACAAGACTGATACGATCTTTGCGAAATCTCATTCTCTGCGTTTGAGCGCTACAAGCGTGATCACAACGATGGCGACTGCTCCTGCACCGACGGACAGCAATTCCATCGGGATTCCGCCGATTTCAATTATGTTATCGGCCACAAAAACGTAATACGCAATAAAACCTACGTTGTACTATAAGCATGAGTGCAACTGTCGCAAACTACATAAGACAACCTCTAGATTACTGTAGCTAATCGTGAGTTGTGATTTCCAATGTCAGGCAAGAGGCGTGCTTCCAAAGGGTCGTCGACCCAACTCACTCTGAAAGAGCAACTGTTGGGTAGTGAGGTCACAGAGAAGTTCTTCGAAGATAAGCGAGACGTATCAGTCACTCTCAGAATGAACAGTCGTGTTGTGGAGCTCCTCGATGCGTTAGTCGAACTCGAGATATTCGAGAGTCGATCTGAGGCAATCTCGGATATCGTGGAAACCACGATTTCAGCCAAGCATGAGGTCTTCGTTTCCTTGAAGGTTGAGGCTGATGTTCTGAAACGCAGACGGGCTGAGGCCAAAGAAATGGCATCCAGGGTGATTGGCGGCGACATTAAGTAGGGGCTGGCTGCAGATCAAGAGTGGCGCCGGAGATATCCTGGGTTCTCAACGTATTCTCATGGAATCAGAATAGCATCTTCCTCCATACTCCCTGCTGCAACATCCGGCCCAGGTGCTCATTGATTCGAACCCTTTCTGTTTGCTCGGTTAGTGTGGGACTCTCACTCTTTAGAGCCTCCCAAAAACCCAACTCGCTAAGGAGGTTCTTGTGTTCGTTCGCTATTCTATCGGCCATTATCTGTAGTCCCTTCTCATTTGCATGAAGGTGCGCCTGAGTCATTAGCCGATCTGCTTCCTTTGTGTCAAGTTCAAGCAAAGCGACCTTGGATTGAAGAAGCAGAGCTTCTGCCTGCAGGCTGGCCGACCCCTGGTCAACCGACGTGTCAACAAGACTTGCCAGGCGTCGCTTAAGCTCATCTAGTGCGCGTTTGTCGCCTGATAGTCCTAGATCTTCGACGAGCAGGTCACAAAGCAGAAGATGTGCCAGTGTACTGACCTCGATGTTGACTGGCCTTCCGTCAACAACTTCTGTCAAGTATTCCCTTGCGAGCGTCCTGTTCCGAGAAAGTGGAGTACCTTTCAGTACAATTGCTGCAGCAATCTTGTAGAGTTGGTGAGCAACTTCTTCCGTCCTATCCTCCACAATCGGACGAAGCATCTCGACTCTCTCTCGAGCCTTCTCAATCTTACCCAAATCGGTCAAGACAATTACAACGTAGAGAGCGCGGAACAATTTGCTCCTGGCAGCTATCCAACTACCATCTTCCCTCTCTTCTGCTGATGACTGAGATTCTTGAAGGAGCCGCAAAGCTTCTTCTAGATTCCCCTTGGCATGTTCAATTAGCCCGCAATTGGCCAGAGCCACATCGTAACTCCAGCTCCTTCCCATTTCTTGGCTTAATTCCATTGCCCTCTTGTTGCACTTGAGCGCCTCGTCGAGGTCGCCACGAGCCCTATGAATCTCTCCGAGATTGATGGAGCAGAATGTAATGAAGAGCTTCGCTCCGACCCTCT
Organism: Promethearchaeota archaeon; assembly: GCA_048940825.1. GTDB lineage: Archaea > Asgardarchaeota > Thorarchaeia > Thorarchaeales > Thorarchaeaceae > SMTZ1-83. Next base: position 2,557 of record JBHLOD010000218.1, read on the forward strand.
CACTCAACGAGAGACATTCCTTGTAGTACTCCGCGGCAACAAGAAAATCCCCCTTGCTGTAGTACAAGAATGCGAGGTTGAAGAGACTCTCCAGAGTACGCCTACGAATGTCGTATTCATCAATCATCTGCTTGCTCTGCTTGAGAAGTCGTTCGGCTTCGTCTTTCCTTCCTTCATTGGCCCGGACTAGACCTTTGCATAGGAGTGCTAAGATGATGGAGTCTTTGTGATTCAGCTCTCGGTTCAGTTCTAGCGCAGTTTCTTGATACTTCAATGCCTGGCTCATGTCTATCTCTATGCTGACATACCCCAACCGCATGTACGCCTTGATCACATTCAATCTGTCGTTGAGGGCCTCTCTGATTGACAGGCTTTTGCGAACACAATCAATCGCCTTGTGGGTTTCATTCCTGAGGTACCAGCCAAGCGACTCGTGATAGAGTATGTCTGCCTTGATGGACTCAACTGATGGGACTCCATCTTTCTTTAGCTCTTCTCTTATGCGCTCGGCCTCTGTACAAGCTTGAAGAACGTCATCTGGTTGTCCAAGTTTCCAGCCCGCGGCAGCCATTTCGAGCAGTGCCTCTATAGCTGTCACTTTCTGTTCTCGGTGACCTTTTGCCTTCTCATACACACTCTGTGCGACCTTGAAGGCCTCAATGAACTCGCCAAGCCCTTCAAGACATCGACTCTCCAGAACTCCGATTCTCAGATGTTTGCCCTTGTCCAGCTTCTTCTTCCTAAGCCTCTCGATGTTCTCAAGTGCTTCTCTGTACCTCTCACCATCGACAAGCAGTTCAATATGTGAGAGTACCGATTCCTTCAACATGATGCCCGCCAGGTCAACTTCCTTCTCAGCCTGTTCTCACTGAATACCCGTCCTTCCAACTTGCGTCCTCTCAGACATAACACTTTGCATAATTGGCTCTCATCAGATAACCTAGCTCATGGACAGTCACGGGCCTCAGAAGAGCATCCTCCTCCACGAACCCTCCCTTATCATCTTCTCAATCTGCTCGTGTATGCGGACCTTCTCAGTGCGTTCCGTCATAGGCGGCCTGTCCTCCCCAAGCTGTTCCCAAACGGTCAACGCACGAATCAGTGCGTCTCTCTCATCGGCTATTCGATTCAGAGTCCTCTCAAGTCCCTTCTCATCGGCAAGATTTCTTGCGAGGTCCAAGAACCTGTACGCCTCTTTCACATCAAGTTCAACCATTGCTACTTTGGATTGGAGGAGCAGCACCTCCACATACAGACCGATCTGGTGTCGTTGGTGTGCTTTCTCAGCAAAACTCGACAGGTGCAACTTCAACTCGTCAAGTTGGCCTTGATCGCCATA
>JBHLOD010000219.1:0-3891 GCA_048940825.1 Promethearchaeota archaeon
CGCCATGTCGCACACCTTGACCAATCTCCGACGTACCTCAAGATTGCTGACAAGGACTTCCAAGGCTACAGCAATCCACTGGAGAAAGGCAAGTACGTCCTCACAGGGGTCTATGACCAAGACCCAAAGTCTGTCCCAATTGATGAGTTCAAGATGGTGATGGCTGACAACGGAGGGATCGACCTTGGTGTAGAGTATGCTGCTCACGAGTGGACTCTGCGATACGATTGCGAGTTCAACCCAAAGGAGCACTGTGAAACGCTCATGTTTCAGGAGGTCTCGGTTGAGGTTGACAAGGTCTACGACGTCCTGAAGCAGTACGAGTCCTACAAGGAATCTCACAAAGTGCCTGCAATCTGGTTTGGTATGTTGGGTACTCCAGGCTGGATGAGAGTAGAACTCATGGCTATGTTGAATCCGGACCAATACTTGAAGTTCATTGCTTCAAAGGGGATTCTTCACAAGATGGTGAAGAAATCAATCTCCCTTGGTGGGGGGCCATACACAATAGGACTCCAGAACTCAATCTATATGAAGAGCGCATACCCTGAAAGACTTCTTCAGATGCAGGATGCGAAGTCAAGATGGGATTCGGAGAACATCATGAATCCCGATCGAGTGACGAGCTGCATGACCTCGCATCTGAGAATGAACGTACTCTTTGTATTAGCTGCGGCAATCCGCAGACTGTCAAGGTATGTTGGGAGATAGGAGGGGAAGAATCACGATGATTACAACTTTGACCGAAAAGGCTTTTGTAGGGTTTCGTTTTCTAAGAAGAACGGACCCAGTGGCTTTTCAGACGGCTGGACGAATGAATGAGAGAATCTGCAATGGAGTTGAGGTTGCTTGAGAGTCGACATTGAAAGTAAGATGATGCGCCACTGTGGGTCCTGCAACTATTGCCGTGACACTTGTCCAATGTATATAGAGCTAGGATCCGAGTTGGATAGCCCTGGCGGCAAGATTAGGGCTCTGCGTGCTTACGCTGAGAAGATGAGAAAACCTCCTCAGGAACTGCTTGAGAGGCTATACTGTGCAGACTGCCGCAGATGTGAGGCAATCTGTCCTGCAGGCGTTCCGGTTACAGGCATCTGGCACGATGCAAAGGCAACTCTCCTCAACACAGGAGGCGTCATGTCGGAGAATCTCGTCAAGGTGATTGATTGGCTGGAGAAAGAGGGCACTCCATTCATAGGATACGAGTCTGAGGACAGAACCCTCTGGGCAGAAGACCTAGAGTTGCCCCCTGAATCCAATACTGCCATATTCAGTGGGTGCATGGGATCATTCTGGTATCCAGATCAGCCAGAAATGGTGGTTGATATGCTGACCAAGCTCAAGATCAACGCCGGATATGTACCCAGTGAGGTCTGCTGCGGTCTCATGAATTACTGGGCCGGTGATGACAAGGGCTTCGAGGAAACAGCACGAAAGAACTATGCCATGTTCAAGAAGGCAGGAATCCAACACATCGTGACTGGATGCGGTGGTTGTTTCGGAACACTAGCTGAGCATTACTCTCACTTCATCCCGGAGTTTGATGTTCAGATACATCACACTGTTGAAGTCCTCGCAGACATGGTGAGGAATGGTGTTCTGACATTCAAAGGGAAAGAAGGGAGGTACACGTTTCATGACAGTTGTCATCTCGGTAGAGCTCTTGGGATCTACGATGAGCCGCGCGAGATTATCAGCGCCATTCCTGGCATGGAACTTGTCGAGTTGCCGAACAACAGAGAGAAGTCGAACTGCTGTGGCGGATTTCTGACGGTCCTAGACCCTGACCTCTCGGAGTCAGTTGGCAAAAGAAGAGTTAATGAAGCTGTAGAGCTAGGTGTCGATGGAATGGTGACCACATGCATTAGTTGTTACAAGAATCTGAGCTACTGTGCACGGGAAACGGACCTTGAGGTTGTCCAGCTAGATGAGCTAATACTGGACCTTGCACAGTCATCTCTAGTAGAGGAGTGAAATTATGATGAGTGAATCACGGAAAGGCACGAAAGTTGTCATAGTTGGGGCCGGAATTGCAGGATTTAGCTGCGCCCTTGAGTTGAAGGGTTTGAAAGCGCGTTGCACAATTCTGGAAAAGGAGAAGACTGTTGGAGGAAGAGCAAGGTCATTCACAGAGTCCGGCTATGTATTTGATCAAGGGCTTCACTTCTTTGTAGGTGGCTTCAAGTCACTTATCCCGATTCTCGAGAGAAGCGGAGTCCGAATGACAACAGTTGGAGAAGGAGCTGTCTGGCTCAAGGGTGGAGAGAGACATATTGTTAGAAAGTCTGCTGTGGACTTGGCGAAATTCGGCCTACTGCCCGTGGCAGACAGAGCACGTTTGGGATTGCAGGTTCAAGAGAACATGAATCGGCCTGACGAGGACTTCCTCGAGCTCGACAAGATGACTTTCGCAGAGTACGCGGAAGGCAAGATTCCTGAAAACATAGTGAAAGACTTCTATGACCCGCTCATCCGAACAGTTACCTTCATGACACCTGAGGAGGTTTCCGCAGGGCAATACCTCTTCTCCGAGAAGCTTAGGTTCGCCTATGAAGACGGATTCAAGGCCATGTATCCGGAGAGAGGAGGTCTAGGGAGTGTACCCTACACGTTGATGCTTCAAGCGCGGAACTTCGCTGTCGAGCCTAAGGTCAGCTGTACGGTAAAGCAGATTATCATCGAGGACGACAAAGTTCAAGGTGTGGACTTCGAACAGGACGGGAAAGACCAGCACGTGGATGCAGACGCAGTGGTTGTAACCACTCCGGCGGACCTTCTACCGAACCTCGTGAACATGAGCAAACTCCCAAGCGACTTTGCCGGTGCGATTGGTAAATTCAACTACGCACCATCAACTGTTGCGTACTTTGGACTATCGTCTCGTGTTCTAGACTTCAATGTGGGTGCATTTGTGCCTGGCAGGAAGATCAACATTGTGGCTGAAGCCAAGCGAGTTTCAGGAGTACTTGCGCCTATCGGTGAATCCCTGCTGACGGTGACAAGCATTGACAAGGAGCTCCTCAAGATGAGCGATGAGGAGGCCACAGAAGTGGTCCTCGACGAGCTCAAGGAGTTGATTCCAGGTGTCGAGCAGAAGGTCACATGGAAGAAGAGCTGGAAGATTTGGAGGTCGGTTCTCTCGCAGCCCCCGGGCATAATGGAGAATCGGCTGAAGACTAACAGAACTGGCGTTGAGGGTCTCTATGTTGCAGGTTCACATGCCAACTGCGGAATGTACTATGCTTCAATGGAGGCTGCCTCTCGGTCAGGCATTGCCTGCGCTGGAGAGATGATTGAGGACCTCTCATAGAAGCCTCAGACATAGCCCAAGAGTCTTAAGGCGGAAGTCTCGAAGAATCTCGGAATGACGAAAATAGGGCCTTTGGAACAGAGTGGACAGAAGAGTGACCCATATGTGTGTGCATCCTGCGGCAACTGCAGTCTAGTCTGTCCCGTTTTTCGTCAGATGCGCTGGGAGCCCTATGGTCCACGTGGCAAACTGAGCATAATGAAGGCGATCCTAGAGAAGGAGGACGACTTCAATCCAGAGTTTACGAGGAAGCTTTACCAATGCACTCTGTGTGAACACTGCACGGCGGTCTGCACCACGAGTATCAGGCTTGACAGATTCTGGGAGCTGACACGAGCAGAAGCCAGAGATAGAGGGTTGACTCCATCGCCCGTGGCATTTGCCTGCGACTCGGTGAAGACTCACGGGGACCCGTTCTCGATTGGTCCTTCAAGTAGACTCCTCTGGGCAGAGGGAATCGAAGATCTTGTACGAGCCAGATTGAATGTTCCCGGGGACACAGCCTACTTCCTTGGCTGCAACGTTGCTCTAAAGCATCAGCTCCACGATGTTGCAAGGTCTATGATTAGAATCATGGAATA
>JBHLOD010000220.1:0-3889 GCA_048940825.1 Promethearchaeota archaeon
GTGGAGAAGATGGGATCATCCATCCGAGTGAAGTTCTTCATGTTCCTAGTTGTTCTTGCTGGAACCACAGTTCTAACAATGGACTTCCTCAGGAGCTACTCTCTGGGCGTCATTGTGCTTTTGCCAGTGGTGTTCTTGCTGGTCATTCCTTATGCTACGTCAAAGATGGCACAGGGCGTATCAAGGGCAACATCTGCGATGCGAGCAAGAAGCGCAGAGAGCAAGGCACTCTCGGAGATAGCTGATGAGGACACTGAGATAGCTCCATCGATTGATGAAGCTGTGCCTGTAGATGAAGATCTGGCGGAACCAGAGATTGAAGCCGAGGAGGCCGAGGTCAGACCAAGTACTCGCCTAACCAAGGATGAGATCATCGAACTGCTGCCTGAGGAAATGAAGGAGCTAATGGGAATGGAGCAACTCAAGAAACTCACCAAGGCTCAACTCGAGGAACTCCTTTCAGCTGAAGAAGAAATGGAAGATGAGCAAGAGTAGAAGCCAGAATATTGGCGGAACTATTTCCTTGGGCACGGACTCGCATGCGAGGACACAGGATGGACTTCTTGAAACTAGCCTAGGTTCCTTCTAGAAGTCGAACATCTGGAACCATCAACGATTCGATGGCCTTTTATGAGGGAGACCTCCAGCGAGGTATCGCTTCAGACAAGGCACGATTCGGTCAATCGACTGAAGATGGAGGATTATCGAGTGAGTAACTACAACAAGGTCACTGATGAGGTGGTCAAGAAGCTCGTGGCCATATGTGGTGACGAGTACGTCACGACGAGCGAACCACTTCGTCACAGCTACATGGCCAAGGGAATCATGGGTTTGGAAGCTGTGGTCCCCGAGGCAGTGGTCCGACCTGCGAACGTGGAAGAGGTGTCCAAAGTTCTCGTCGTAGCAAACGAGAACTTGAGTCCTGTAACGCCCGCCGCAGGAGGACTCAGTGGCGGATTTGCACTACCTGCCATTGAGCCCGGCGGGATACTAATGGACATGACTCGCATGGAAGGGCTGGAAGTAGATCTTGAGAATCGAGTCATGATAGTAGAACCTGGACTCAAGTCAGGAGATGCATGGAGGATATTCAAGACAAAGTACCCGGAGTGGGCACCACCAATTCCTGACGGCGCTCCGCCAGCAGCGACAGTCTTGGGGGATGCAATAGAGAGAGGATTCTCGCTTGTCACAGGCGTCTACGGACCGCAGGCAGATATGATTATGGGGATGGAGATTGTCCTGCCGACTGGTGAGATTTTCCACACTGGTTCCTGGGCACTTCCTGGCGCAAAGCCTTTCTATCGTTGGGGTGTCGGTCCAAATCCCGATGGCCTTTTCCTGGGCTCCCAAGGTTCGATGGGAATCATCACTAAGTGTGCCATCAAGATGGTGCCCCATCCACATCACAAGACAGTTGTCGCCTATGGTGGAGAGACATGGGATGACATCATCAAACCGGCTTGGGAGATCTCCAGACACGAAATGGGCATCAGTGAGAGGACGGTGATGGTGCAAGGTGGCAACTATGAACTTGTCATGACGCGCTGGCCCAAGACCAATGTGCCCTTGGACTACGAATTCTACAAGAAGATTGGCATAGAGAAGAAATGGATGAACTATGAGTGTTGGGCGCACACGAAGGAGGAGCTTGACTACACACTGAAGAAGATCGATGATGTGTATAAGGACTATGAGGCCAAGGAGAATCGACACACACCTCAACAGGACCTTCATCCAAAGCAAGTAGCATCACGCTTGAAGAAACCCAACAAGATTGCCGTACCTTACTCCCTCTGGCAAGCAGGATTCCTATTCATCACATGGTACTGCCCATGGCTTGAAAGCCCCAAGATGATGGAGGAGTATTGTGCGAAGATGGAGGAGTACGGATTCCCACCGACAATGTGGGTGGCTTCGATTGATCACGCCAGGCAGGCAATCGTGATGCCCATTCTCTGTTATGACAGCACAGAACCGGGCATTATGGAGAAGATTAGAGAGTTCAACCTTGAAACGACGAAGAGTTTCTTGAAGCAGGGCTGGCTCAACTACAGGCCAGACCCGTTCGTGCACGCTCCAGAAACCTTCAGCAAGGCGAAGGAATACTACAAGATGCTGGTGAAGTTCAGGAAAGTCTTGGACCCGAATCTCATCTTGCATCCAGGCCGGTTGGCAATTCCGTGGGAGTCTGTAACCGACCTGCCCAACCCCTTTGAGGAGTGAAACAAGGGGGCGAGGAAAGTTACAGAACGTAACATCTTTAATCTAAGAAATAAGACAGGAGATTGATGTACATGGTAACGCTAGAGGAACTTCGTAGGATTAACGCACGATGCATTCACTGTCGCGCTTGTCAGTACGCATACAGCGGCGAGCCAGACAAAGAAGGCGAAACAGAAGAATACACTGGCATGCTCCAGGGTTGTCCCGCTGGTATCTACTACGGATGGGAGGGCTATTTCAACTCAGGGAAACAGTGGATGGCTAGAGCGTTCTTGAACGACGAGTTGCCAGCCAGCAAGGAATTGCTTGAGGTAGCAGAGGCGTGTACAACCTGCGGGATGTGCGAAACTCAATGCCCAAACTACATAGATACAGTCCATGTGACCGAGGCACTTAGGGCTGCAGTGATTGAGTCAGGTGTTGAACCACTCGACAAGCACAAGGGTTTTGGAACTAGAGTAAGAGACCCCGAGATGAAGAATCCATACGCCGAGCCCTTTGCTGAGAGAACAAAATGGTACACAGGTGAAGTGGACAACAAGGACGTAAAGGTCGCCTACTTCGTTGGTTGCACAGGAGCCTACAGGCAACAGCATGTTGCCGACCACACGGCATCGATTCTGAAGAAACTTGGATTCGATTTCACGGTGATGTCCGAAGAAGTCTGTTGCGGTTCGCCTCTATTGAGGACTGGTCAGAGAGATGTATTCAGGGAAGTCATGGAGAGGAATCTTGAGGTCTTCAAGGACTTCGACCTACTAGTGTATTCATGCGCAGGCTGCTACAAGACATTCCGCAATGACTATCCAACAATGAGCGGAAAGCCACTGCCTTTCAAGGTGAAGCACACTGTAGACTTGGTCTACGAGCTCCTACAGGAGGGCAAGCTCAAGATCAACAAAGAGTATGCAGAAAAGGTCACTTGGCACGACCCATGTCACAGCATACGGCACGTAGGCCTAGCCATCAAGAAGGAGATACTTGAGAACTCCAAGAACTGGCTCCTCGATGAGAGAGCGGCCAAGAGGGCAGAGGCAGAATACTACGAAATGCCTCGTGAAGTCCTCAGAGCCATTCCTGGTATAGAACTTCGAGAAATGTATCGGATCAAGGGAGACAGCTTCTGCTGTGGAGCTGGCGGTGGTGTCAAAGCACAGTTCTCAGATATGGCCATGTCGACAGCCAAGGAGAGAATGAAAGAGGCCGCTTCGACAGGTGCTGACGTGATTATGACCTCCTGTCCCTTCTGCATCACAAACTTCTCTGATGCTGTGAAATCACTCAAGCAGGAAGAAGAAGAAACAGGCAAAGACCTATCCGATGTCGGCTCCAAGATGAAGGTCGTAGAGCTCCTAGAGGTCCTAGACCAGTTGATTGAGTGATTGCGCTCATAGCCCTGCATAGCCAGGGCTACTTCCTTGTTTTGGAACCTGCCCAGCATTGAGTTAAATCAGACTTCTTTCAAGACTAGTGTGAGCGCAATCATTGCCTCAACGATAAGTGCGAGTGTAAAAATAGCCGGGATGAACGAACCAGTCAGGTCCGTCAGGAGGCCGACAATGATTGGCCCGAGGAACCCACAGAAGGCCCCAATTGAGAAGAAGACACCACTGGCAATTCCAGTGTATTCTGCTCCTACGTCCTTCAAATCCATTAGGACCAC
>JBHLOD010000221.1:0-3873 GCA_048940825.1 Promethearchaeota archaeon
TGTATGCAGAACGCAGCACTGAAGGAAGGTCGCTGAGCGGAGGACTTTCCGAAGAAGCAGCCGCTTCGGATTCCTGCCCCCGGCCCTCGTCTTTGAGCTGAATCGAAAAATAGACGATGATGCTTGATATTATCATGATGACTGCGGCGATATTGAAGATGATTCCGCTCGCAAAGCCTACGCCATTCTCATATAGAAAACCACCTAGATAGGCACCTCCTAGTCCACCGAACCCACCAATGATTGAGAACTGTCCCATTATCCTCTTTCTCTCATCAATCTCCGTCAATACGGAGATCAATGCTGACCATCCGACGTTCGACATGCTCCAGAAGATTTCAATCCCGCCCAGACTGAATATGATAACGTAGCCAGCCATGACTAGCTGATTCACTCCAAGAAAGAACATGTAGCCAAAGACCATGCAGATGTGGCCCACACCTGCAAAGAACTCTCCTATGACTACAAACTCCGTGGGCTTTCGGTACTTGTCCAAGAGACCACCCCAAAGGAACGATTGAGTAACGGTATTAGCTATCATTCCCACAGTGGCCATCAAAGTCACTTCGGTGGTTGAAAGACCCAAGGACCTGAGATAGATTGAGAGGAAAGTGTACACTATGGATCTTCGAAAGAAGCTAAGGATTTGGAATGTTGATAGCCCAGCGAACTCTCGTCCTTTGAGCCGCGAATAGTCAAGGATCTTCAAGTTGAGTACTTGTCGCCAAACTCCATCTTAAATACCATTTTCTATCCGCGTACTTTGCACGGAGTTCGATTTCCTCTACCTCGCCCGGACTGACGATAGAAGAAAGAAGAATACTGATTAGGAGCATACGGAGTCGGATTAGTATGCGGGAGTCATATTGGTGGTTGCTCGGGTCCCTGGCAGTGATATCCGTGGCCGTCCTAGCGATTCTCTTTCAGGGTCTTTTGCCCTCAGAACCCATGGTCATTGAGCTACTTGCGACGCTCCTCGGCGTCCTCATCGCAATAGCGCTCGGTGAAGCATTCGCTGCTAACAGGGCAGAATCTAGAGCAAACTGGGTCAAGAACGAATTAACCAATGAACTGGAAGAGATTGTGGAACTTGCCGATAGGATCAGCATTGATGAACTGCACTCTCCAACCTGGGCTGCAGTCAGAGGGACTGGCATTCCCGACAGAATTGAGCCGAAGCTCCGGAGAGCACTAGCTGATGCCTTCACCGTTCTTGACATATACAACTACGAGGTTCGTAGATACAAGGAGCATAGTTTCAGCGCAGGTGAAGAAGATCCAAGATTGGTTGAATTCGCTCATCACATTGCTCAGACGAAGAAGAGATTGACTACCTTCGCTCAGACGGTTCTAAAGATAGCGAATCAACGATAATGAAATCCTAGAGGTAGGCAGGATGGTCAACTTCGAGGAAATGAAGGAACGATACCCCCGCGCCATGATGATCGTGCAGGGGTTGTGGATCATAGTCTTCGCGACAATCATCTCGTACGTTCTCATCTCCCCAATCTACATCTTTGATATCGATAGGCAGATTGTCATAGACTTCTTCACATTTCCTACAGACATCATTCCCCAACCCTACAATCTCGTGGGAGTCTTGCTGATTCCAGTTGGGATGCTCTTGGTCGCATGGGCGAACTATGCTCTGCTGCATATTGGAAAAATCGGATTGAGAAACAGAGAACCTATGCAGAAACCTTCGACTCTCGTCCTCGCTGGGCCATATAGATTCTCCCGAAATCCAATCTATCTAGGAGTTCTCTTAATGCTTCTGGGACTGGTCATTGTATGGAGTAGTCTTGTTGCCTTCCTTTGTCTAGTTGCTGTCTACGTTGTATGCAGGAACATCTTCATCCGAAGGGAAGAGATCATTTTAGAAGAGGAGTTTGGTGACGAGTATCGTGATTTCAAAGACCGTGTTAGACGATGGTTGTGACAGTGGGTAGCAGACAGCAACTCTGATGAATCTTCTAGAGAGTGCTCTGGTTTTCAACTGACTAATCAGTCATTAGCAAGCCTACAGTCACGATTGGAAAGAAACCAAACACCTATTCTCTCTCGGTTTTTCTGAGAGAAGTAAACATTACCCAATAGCTATGCCATCTTCGGGGGTCAAATAGATGAGTGGATATTCGGTGGAACTGCAGCCTGCAGGAATAGAGGATGCAGACATTCTCACAGAAACCTGCAGGAACGCATTTGATTCTGATTCAGAGTTTGGAGCGCCTGGACCTGGTGGGCCTCCCGGGTACGACTCAGTCGAATGGAACGTTGACAAGATCAAGAACCGCTATCTGCACTACTACAAGATTCGCGAAGGAAACGAAATCATTGGAGGGTTCATCGCAGGTGACAGAGGTCCAGACTATATGGTGTGTGAACGAATATGGGTTGATCCTAGTCAGATGAGAAAGGGCATCGGTACAAGAACATTCCACCTGATTTGGAACCTCTATCCCTCGGCAGACCTGTGGGTGCTGGGCACTCCCGAGTGGAACACGAGAACAAATCCGTTCTATCAGAGTATTGGGTTTGTACAAATAGGGAAGACACATGAGTACTCCTGGAATGGAATCTACTACGAGAAGAGAATCACCAATGTATTTCCCAAGGCCATGTCCAAGATTGAGGAGATTCGAGATAGGCAGCAGAGAGTCGTTGTCGAAGGAAAAGTGGAGAGGATTGCAGGACCACGTACAGTAGAATCACGTAAGGCTCGTGAGGAGCTAAGAGTGGCTGACGCGACTCTCTCAGATGACACAGGATCGGTCAAGCTCGTTCTCTGGAATGAACAGATCCCACAAGTGAAAGTCAACTCAAGCATTCGAATCGAGGAAGGATATGTGAAATCATATCGAGATGAGCTTCAAATGAGCGTGGGGAGATGGGGAATGATAATCACCCTTCTCTGAAAATCGCCTATGAGTAGGTCTTGTTCTCGTTGAATACCAGACTCTTCACAGTAACAGGGAATGAGTGATTCTCTTTCAGAGGCGCACCAATATCGATCCAGTCACCTGCTTCCAGCTGCAGTTCATCCAGAACCAGAATGTTACTTCTGATTGAGGTTTCATCTCGTATGGCAAGACCCAACCTCTTGGCCACATCGTATCCAAATATCAGAATGATGAGCCGCCTCTTTGAAACGGAGTTTGGCAAAGCCTCCTCTATTGACCTCGCAAACGGTGCTAGCCACTCGTCGACTGTATACGCTCTCGAAACAATGAAGTCTTTGAAATAGAGGGCAACGATGTCCTCTCCTTCAACCATGTCAAACGTCTTGAATGATCTCCGAATTCCCTCAACCAAATCCTGGGGGGTGAATTCGGGAGCCCCCGGGTTGACTGGGAGAACAGGGACATTGGTAACTGGGAGCTCGATGCTCTCATCGAAGAACGTAGTTGATCCTGACACTGAGAGAGAGAAGGCTCCCGCACCGATGACCGTAGCTCGAATCTTGTTTTCAGGCTCTACGATAGGTAGACCCTCTTTCTCGACCAAGACTTTGATTTCTTCGGCAAGCATCACTCCAATATCATCAAAAGTTTCATCGCTACCATAGAATATCTCAGAAACCCCGCCTGAGAAAGAGTAGACATCAACTGGAATCGAGAAATCCAGATCGTCTGTCATCATCAGTTCTTTGGCAACTGTGCTCTTTGCTGGTCCTTGCATTACTTCAACCAGCGCTTTTGCGTACTCCGTAGCAATGGTCCTTGCATCCTCTTCGGCAATAGTGTCACCGATTTGATAGTTCATGCCCAGTGCATTCATGAGGAATTGCGTAGGTCCATCTATTCTCCAGATCTTGAAGTCCTCGTCAATCCCCAGCAACCGGCCTCCAACATTGATGCAACTGGTACTGAGGAC
>JBHLOD010000222.1:0-3796 GCA_048940825.1 Promethearchaeota archaeon
TTGGCCTGAGAACGCATATAGAAGTCAAGGACTTCCTTTGGGAATCTCTCCTCAGCTCTTCGAGTCCCTTCATCCCACTGGCCTAGAATCCATCCACTTAGTTTCAGCATATCGTTGCTGACCCAGTCTAGGGCATTCAGAGCTGTAGCGTCTTCTCCTCTAACAACAAATCCGGCTGTTATGTAGCAGAAAGTCGGTATCTGTATGGCTCGGTCCCTGATCATGTCCATGACATCGTCTATGGAGAATCTCACTTCACTAGCTACCGCGACAACTTCGCTTAAGCGGCCTCTACGGTCGAATAATATCTTCCCGATTGACGATCTCCAATCCTCCCCTGCTTGTTTGCAGGTCCTTACATTGAGCTCGAATTTCACAAACGGTCTGAAGTAGATAATCTTGTCCTCAAGGGATGCAGTAGATGTGAAGAAGTGAATCATCTCGCCGATTCTATCAAGCTCATCCATGAACTTGTGTGAGATTCCAGCTGAGTCAGCCGGTTCGCCATCATGAATGATTACAAAATCGATATCGGAGAATATGTCGCCTTCACCCTTCCCAAGTGAACCCTTCAGAATCACCCCCTCCGCCTCTGGAATGTCCTTCACAACCTCAAGTGCATTGTCAACGAGAGCATTGTGCCAGTCTGTGACTGACACGTCCTTGAGGAACTTCTCAAACTCTCCAATAGAGGGGATTGAGTCGAGTTTCATTTTCGTCATCTTCTCGCCCTAGAAATTGCGAAACGGTGACCAACTTGAATCTATCCTTCTTTGACCGGTGGAATCCCAATGTTGCGATAGACCTAAAACCTCGGCTAGTGCCTTCTAGCTCTGTGAACACTATGAAGAGCCTACAAGGACGCGATCTTCTCTGTACGCAGGATTGGAGTGTTGAAGAACTTGAACGCACTCTTGATCTCTCATTCGAGTTCAAGGCAAACCGATATGACCATCCTTTGAACAGCTGCCTCGACAGACGTACCTTCTTCATGTTCTTCTACAACCCGTCTGTTCGTACACGACAATCGTTCGAGGCTGCAGCCTCCGAGCTTGGCGGCCACGCCCAATTCCTCGAGCCGAAGACTATGCGGCTAAAATCTGCTAAGACTGCTGGGGAAACTGTGGAGGATGCAGCGCAAGTTATGAGTCGATATGCTGTCGGGATAGGTATTAGGATTCTCGAAACAGCCCTGGAGTATTATGGTCAAGGACACGAACTTCTGCAGGAGTATGCAGAGCACGCAAGTGTTCCTATTGTGAGCATGGCTCACGACAAGTATCATCCATGTCAAGGATTGGCGGATGTGATGGGGTACCGAATGCATGGTGGTAAGAACCTGAAAGGCAAGAAGTTCGTGCAGGTCTGGGGCAAGGGAGCTCTCGTAAGGTCATGGTGTTCAGTCCAAGAAAGCATCCTTATCAACACACGTTTTGGCATGGATGTTACTCTTGCTCACCCTCCTGGATACGACCTCGATCCAGAAGTAACTAAGATATGTGAGGAGAATGCTGCAACCTCGGGCGGCAATTTTGAGATTGTCCATGATTTGGATGAGGCCTACCAGGGTGCTGAGTTCATCTACTCTAGAAACTGGATGACATCTGGTTTCTACGAAGACATGATGAAGCATGGTGTTGACGCAGCGAAGAAGAAAGAGATTGAGATAGCAGCCGAATACGATGACTGGATCACAACCGAGGAATGGATGGCGAGAACGAATGAGGCTTTCTTTACACACTGTGGCCCGGTTGACAGGAATGCCGAAGTTACAGACGAGGTGGTTGATGGGCCGCGCTCAATCGTCTACGATGTCGCAGAGAACCGTCTCCACGTTCAAAAGGCGATAATGGCGCTAACGATGGGCAAGAAGTAGAAGGGAGGAGTAGGAGGCCCCAAATGGGGCCCCCAGTGACTATCATGGAGGAATTGCCTGTGAGCGAACTCACAGGCAACCTGATGTACGCGAATACCTATCACATAATGCAACAGCTTATTCTTTTATAAGGAGTCCAATCTAAGCAATGAGTTCAATAGTCGCCCAACTAGAAGTCCACTAGATGGGATTTGACTAAGGTTTCTGTGATTCCCCTGACCAGTGACAGACACGATGATTGGGTGAGGGTCTATAACGCAGGCCACCAGAATCTCTCGGGATTCGTGCCCCTTCACACTCAAGAACTGAGAAACATGATACGGAATCATCAGTTTTGGCCAGAGGATATGTACCTTGCCATCCAAGGCAGACGGTCCATAGCAGTTGCGCGTTACCTGGAAGATGCTCATTCTAGTAGGTCCTTCATAGCTGATCTAGCATCACTGCCGAACATGAATTCTGGAGTCGAGGCACTCGTAGAGTTCTTCATGGAGAGAACCAGAGAGAATGGTTCCACAAGTCTCGCTTCGTGGGCCTTCACGGCCCAGGTACGAGTACCGGACATTCTCAGCAGGTTCACCTTCGATACTCGCCGCGTTCGGCATGAGATGTTTGCAGACCTGGATCAGGCCGAAGTTAGAGGATCACTTGGGTCCACCGAAGTGAGAAAGTGCGACAGCAGGAGGTTGTTTCTCAAGGCTCATCCTCTGTACAATGTAGATGGTGTGCGCCCCCTCGATCTTTTTGAACTTAGAGACGAAATCTCTTATGATTGGTGGCCGCGATACTTGGGCTTTAGCTGTGTATCTGGAGGGCATCTAATGGTTGCCTCGCGCTCTAAGCGCAAGAGAAAGGAGGGCCGGATAGACCTGACAGATATGGCGACCAGTTCCGCGAAACAGGATAACTTACTATCAGAGTTGATTCATGACATGGTTTTCAGCCTCTATCACGACGGAGTCCGGCAGGTGAGGCTGGA
Organism: Promethearchaeota archaeon; assembly: GCA_048940825.1. Taxonomy (GTDB): domain Archaea; phylum Asgardarchaeota; class Thorarchaeia; order Thorarchaeales; family Thorarchaeaceae; genus SMTZ1-83. Next base: position 2,856 of record JBHLOD010000222.1, read on the forward strand.
GATAGATGCGGGAATCGGCTTGAAGCAGTTTCTCATTGATACTGGGTTTGAAGTAAGGCGGACTCTGTTGGAGATGTGTCTTGACATACTCCAAGGCTAGTCGCGTACCATTTGGCGCGCAGAGACATCCGCGGTCACTTTCGTTAGAACCGATATATATCGACCAAAGCACTTCGGAGGTGTCTTGAGCCTTTGCCGGGAGGACGGACAACAGGACAAGAACTCATCAGACTGAGGCAACATTTCAAGCACAGGCTTGATGTAGAAACTACCTTCATGTGGGCGCCGTTCGGCGCTCACGCATTATCTCTCTTCTTGAAGAATCAGCAGTCTTCAGTAAGTGTTAATATCACGACTTCCTGAGATTCGAGGGAGGTCCGTATGATGTCAAAGTCGAAAGTATACTTCTCAGATAGAAACGCGCAGACATACTATAACATGCTGGACAAGCTGGAGGACGTCTTCAATTCGCTAGGACTTGACAAAGAAATCAAACCTGGAGAAAAAGTCATGATCAAGACGCATTATGGTCAGTACGGAAATACCAACTACTTGCGTCCGACGTACATACGAAAGGTTGTAGACTTAGTACGTGCTGCAGGAGCGCACCCGTTCGTAGCGGAAACTACGGGACTTGGGTACGGTGAGGGTGGAACCTACGGAGGACGGACAACCGCGCCTGAATATCTCGGAATGGCAGTTCTTCATGGCTATACATCTGCGTCCGTTGGAGCTCCAGTGATAATGGCAGACGGCTATTGGGGAACTGACGTCTATGACTTCGAGATTGAAGGAGAACACGTCAAGAGTGTCGATGTTGCAGTCGCTCTACTAGACTGTGACAAGGTAATAGTCCTCACTCATGCCAAAGGTCATGGTCTAGGTGGTCTAGGCGGCACGATTAAGAACCTAGGCATCGGGTTGGTGGGCAAGAAGGGCAA